>NZ_JADNDC010000016.1:0-97945 GCF_015551645.1 Ruminococcus sp. D54t1_190329_F1 | reverse complement strand
TTTAGACATAAAATATGCTCCCTCCTAAGTGACAAGTTTTTATTATTTCACTTGTCTACCTAGAAGGGAGCATATCATCCCGACAGCCCCTTTTCAAAACTGACATAACTATTCCGTCAAAAGAAAAAACTTTACATCCAGTCGATATTGTGCTATAATTTTTTAGTCGAAGTGGTTGTATATGAGGTTGCTGTTTAAATGTTAGACAGTAACTAATGATAATGCAGCTTTCGAATTTATGCACCTGTAGCTCAGTGGATAGAGCAGTGGTTTCCGGTACCATGTGCGGGGGTTCGATTCCCTTCAGGTGTATTGCCTGGAACGATCGGGCGTTCCGGTGCGTTGTATTAAGGAGGACAAGAACTTGGATAATTTCAGAGAATGGTTATCAGATAACCTTCGCTATTTTATGCTTGGCGGAGCGATTCTGTTAATCGTGGTTGTCCTGTTTTTCGGTATCCGTGCATTTATGGGAAGCGGGAAGGGCGATTCCAGCAAGGATACAGCCGATGAGCAGGTAACAGCAGACAACGACCAGGGAAATGTTCCTTCTTCTCCGGCAAATGATGGGGAGACTGACGGGAAGAAAGACGCCAATCCCATGGAAAAAGCTAATGAAGAGATTACTTCATTGATCAAGAGCTATTACACAGCTCTGGGGGATAAAGATATTACCAAATTGCGTACATTGGTAGATAATCTTGCACCGGCAGACGAGTCTAAGATTACCAATGCCAAGTACATTGAAGGGTATGAAGCTGGTGATATCTACACGAAAAAGGGGCTTGATGACGATTCCTATGTAGTATATTCCTGTTTTTACTACATCTGTCAGGGAATTGATACAAAGGTACCTGCGCTTGCTGAGTTCTATGTGGTAAAGGACACAGACGGGAACTGGAAGATTGACGGCGCTGCTCACGATGACAGCGACGAGATAACGAAATATGAAGTTTCTTTGCGTCAGGATGACGACGTGAAGGAGCTGAAGGCCAAGGTACAGAAGCAGTATGAGGATGCACAGACTGCAGATCCTGCACTTGCTGCTTTCCTTGATGGTCTTGGTGAGGATGTCACAGGATCTGCAGAGACAGCCGATGGAACTACGCTGGTAGTGACAGAGGATTGTAATGTCCGTGCAGCAGCCAGCAGTGATGCAGAAGTGATTGGTGGATTGTCCGCTGGAACAGAAGTAGTCAAGAAAGGTGAGAGCGGAGACTGGATCCAGATTGACTATGAAGGCTCTGAGGCGTATGTTCACAGCAGTCTTCTGGAAGAGAAAACTGAATAAGTATAAAAGAGGAATTGTCATGATGGAAGTTCCTTTTTTGCGTGTTTGAAAAAATATATAGAATAAAACCAGAGTATAGTTGATGATTTCCTGAAAACGATACTCTGGTTTTTATGTAGTGCTATATTATGATACCAGTGTCAAAAGGTCAAAAAGCCGTTCGTGCTTGCACGATAAGGCGTTTGAACTTGGGACACGCCAAATCAAAACGATCCATAAGCGGTTCCGTTTTCCAATGTAATTCCCTTTGCAGCAGCCAGCTCGCTTACTGTTACCAGCTGATAGCCCTCCTGCAGCAGCTGCGGAATAAAAATTTCAGCAGCATCCACAGATTCTTTGAAAATATCATGCATTAAAATAATCTGTCCATCACTGGCGTTGTCCATTACATTCTGTACTGTGGAATCTGCATTCTGTGTTTCCCAGTCCAGAGTATCCACAGACCACAAAATCAGAGGCCTTGCTGCAGTCTCTGCTACGGTGTCATTGTAAGAACCATAAGGGGGGCGCACAACAGTGGCAATGTGCCCTGTGAGATCCTGGATCAGCTGATCTGTGCGGGAAAGCTGACTTGCAGCATCATCGGCGGAAAGCGTGGTGAGATCCGGGTGATCATAAGAGTGGTTTCCAATCTCGCATCCAAGCTCCTCCATACGCTTTACAGGTTCCTGAAAATATTCCACTTCCTGACCTGCCAGGAAAAAAGTAGCTTTTACATTGTTTGCTTCCAGACAATCCAAAAGACGGTCTGTAAAATCACTGGGTCCATCATCAAAGGTGAGGGCAATCATCCCCTTTGGCTCCGGAGAAACAGTCGGTTCCGAAGTAACGGAGGCTTCCGGTACAGGGGAGACTTCTGATGCTGCAGAAGAGGCTTCAGAAGGATCATCGACTTCGGAAGAAGCTTTTCTGGAATCTTCATTTCGATCAGAAGAAATATCAGCTTCTGCAGCCGGTGTGGAAGCACCTGTCGCAGAAGCTGTGAGATTGTCAGCATTCGAAGAATCTGATGTAGTATTCATGTAGAATACAAGATCCTGATTGGAACTATCATCTGCCGTCGTCGGTTCACCCTGTTGTGCACCGTCAGCGCCAAAGTGATAAATTTCGCCGTCTATTGTCACGTCACCAGTCTGAAGAACTCCATCTGCATTGAGGTAGTAGCGCTTGCCATCAAGCTCAAGCCATCCGGTCTGCATAACGCCTTTGTCATTGAAGTAATAGCGGTGTCCGTCTGTATCTGTGAGCCAGCCTTTATAACCTTCTCCGTTTACCATGAAATACCAGTTACTGTCAACTGGCGTCCACACCCCCTGGGAAGCTTCCGGAGAGACTTCGAAAGAAGTGTCTGAACCTGAAAGGGTATCAGGTGCCGGGGTATCTGCGGCAGGCGTTTCGGTGGGAATGACATCCTCCGGTGTGTTCTCCTCTTCTGCATCGGTATTTTCAGCTGCCGCACCACCAGATTGAATCTGGGAATCATCTGTATTTCCAGCTACGAACATGTCCGGGATCTGGGTATCTGTAATGGGTGAGTGCGAAGCGGAAGACTGGGTAAAAGAAACTCCGCATGCAAGACACATAAGAACAGCAGCTATAGCCAGCCCTTTATTCGTCCGTGGTTTATGGCCAGGCATATAATTCCTCCTTTATGTAATGATTTCATGCTGCCAGTGTGTTTCATTACTGTTCACTGGCAGCATTTCATTTTTGGGATCATGTTACGGTTCATTTCGTGACCAGCAACACGCTTTGTAATGTACAGAAATCATGGGTCTGCATGATTTTCAGCTGTACAGTAACCTAATAATACAATATATGACGAAAAAAAACAAGACCGGCTTACACGCAGGATATAATTGTGCAATTTAACGATATATTGGAAAATATTTCACAGAAAATCAGAAAATGTTTATTTGAAATTTGACAGAGATTCTGCTATATTAAGTTGTGATAACGATGATTTGAAAAGCAGATACAAAAGCTTTTTACAGTTTATTGTTTTTTATCTGTTACAATGGATAAGAACAGGAAAGAAGAGGAAGCGGTTGCGTAAAAAATCCCATATACTGGTAGCCAGATATCTGGCAGACCAGATGCCTGCCACTAAGAGTCTGCAGTCCCACAGAAAGGCGTTCTGCCTTGGAAGCATTCTTCCGGATATCAAGCCATCTTTTCTTACAAAGAAGCATGAATATTTCGGCACCTTCGAGGAAATCCAGGGTAAGATGAAAGCTCTTATTGACAATGATCCCAAAGAAAGCAAGGAGCGCGTTTACTGGCGCAGGTTTGGCGAAGTGATGCATTATATGGCAGATTATTTTACTTTTCCCCATAATAAGAACTTTACCGGGAATCTGTACGAGCATAATAAATACGAGAAGCATCTTAAGAACCATCTGAAGCGCTACATAGAGAGTGGGGCAGCAGATCGTATGGTCATTCTTCCAGTGAATTTCGGAAGCTTCAGGGAACTGGTGGAGTATATTGGAAATGCCCATGAAAGATATCTTCTTAAGGAGCGTAATATTGCAGAGGATGTTCAGTATATTCTCAGAATCTGTTCACAGGTTATTCATGGAATCCTGCAGCTGGCTGCGAAGCAGTTTGGCAGAGAGGATATTCTGATTCCGGCTGCATGCTGATAATGGGAAGAGCCAGTGCCGGGAGATCACAGCAGCTTGTCTGTGAGTACCGGGACTGGTATTTTTTTGTACAGCAGAAAAAATGAATTATTCGCTGCTGCGATAAAAACGGTATTTAGCAAGTGGGAAACGCTTTCACTTAAATCTGTACAGAAATTGTGAAGAAAAAATGAAAAATCACGAAAATACGTCTGTATATTTTGAGGATAGTTGATTTAGAAGGGTTAGTATGCTACAATAATGCATGTTAATACTTAATGCGAACTGTCTTTAAGGTAAGAATGCATACCTTTATATAGGGGAGTAAAGGGATGTTCATGAATAGAAGGGAGCATCTTTTGAATATGAAAAATAAATATCTGACAAAATGTTTATGTATTACTATGGCAGCTGCGATATCCTTTACAGGAACGGCCAGTGTTTTTGCCTCAGAAGAGACAGCCTTGTCAGAAACAGAAACAGCTGCCCGGGAAGCGGCAGCAGAGCCGATTTCATCAGAGCAGGCATCGGCAGAGACGCCTTCCGCACCTCCGGAGACAACGTCAGAGCCGGCACAGGTACCAGCAGAGTCTGTACAGACGCCATCAGAGCCCACAGAAACACCAGCTGAGCCTACACAGATCCCATCAGAGCCTACTACACCAGATCATATACCTACAGAGACACCGGCTCCAAGTGAAACACCAGATCATACATCTACAGTGACACCGGCTCCAAGTGTGACGCCAGATCATACACCTGAGGTGACACCAGAACCAAGTGCGACACCAGAACCAAGCGCGACACCAGAACCTAGTGCAACGCCGGACGATACCCCCACAGTGACACCAGAGCCTAGTGCTGCACCTGAGGTGACCCCCACTGTGACTCCTGGACTTTCAGCAGAGAGCCAGCAGAAGGTAAGTGCCCTGATCAAAGACATTGATAAAACCTTCAAGCAGGAATTAGATAAGAAAAAGAAGAAAAAAGTCAAAGCCCTGAGAAAGACCTATAACAGCTTTTCAGACCAGGAGAAGGCTGCTGTTACTAATTACAAGCTTCTTATCGATATGGAGAAGACGATCAGCCAGCTGTCCGGGGCAGCAGACGATAAAGATGCAGATAAGATTGACAGCACCACAACGCAGGCACTTAATGGAACCCCAGTCTACTATGCATCTAATCTTCATGCAGGCAAGGAATTTTATCTGAACAGCCTGCAGGAGAACTATCAGCTGTCATTTTCTGATGATTTTGCAGATGTTATGGAGCAGATTGAGACAGAGTATAAAGCTGCCAATCAACTGACAGATGTATCTGATTCCGAAGGTGGTGTTACCACATCCGCAGATACCCTTCTTGTACGCAACTGGCAGGATATACTTGCCATATATGTCTATGAGAAGAGCCTTGATGGTGCCACTTCTTTTACGCTGGATTCTTCCTGTAAGGATGATCTGGCAGCTATTTTTGCCAGGATGAATCCTGTTGTGAAGGACGAAAGTAATTCTAACAGAGTTACATATGGAAATTACCATATTAACCATTACATTAAAGAGAATAAGATCCCCAAGGATGAGAGGGGGATTTTGAAGAAATATCTTGAAACAGACTGCAAGCTTCTTTGTGCAACCGTTACAGCAGCCAAGGGCTTTGTAAGACAGAGTGTTGGCGATGACGTTTCAGAAGAGCGTGTAAACGTAATTGCAGCTGCTTATTCACTGGTTGGTAAGGTGGGATATTTCTGGGGCGGCAAATCTACTGTGATCGGAATGGACCCAAGCTGGGGCGCAGTACAGCAGGTAAGCGCAGAGGGAAGTCAGAGTACCGGTACTTTACGTGCGTATGGCCTTGACTGCAGCGGTTTTGTTACCTGGGCAGTGATCAATGGCTATGAGAATCAGGCTATGATCGCAGCTGTAGGAAGCGGTACCTCAGACCAGTGGGGCAGAGCGAACGTGGTAAGTGAGGCGGATGCCCAGCCAGGTGACCTGGTTTTTCAGAGAGGACCAGAAGCAGGAAGTGCCAACCATGTTGGTATTATCTGTGGAAAAACTGACGCAGGAGACTGGATCGTCGTACATTGTTCTTCCAGCAAGAATGGTGTTACAGTAGGAGAGGCTTATAGTGCAAGCTTTCGTTACATCCGTCAGCCATCCTTCTATCCGAACGCACAGCAGGTAGAGGAAATGAGACAGAGTGGTAAAACTATAGCCAATACCCAGTATATCACAGGAATTGACGTATCCAATAACCTTCAGGATCTGATCAAGGCGAACCTTGTTACAACAGGAGATATGGATACGGTTACCATAGATGCTTCCGGAGACGGAACTGTTTCACCGGGAAGCCTCTATGTCGCAAACAGCCTTCAGGAACTGTTTGATGCAGGACAGCATGTAAGTGTATTTAGTCAGGTGACATACGGAGATGCCGCAGAGATGGAAGCTGGCAGTAATGAGGCAGCAGGTACTGCGGGAGTTAATAAAGCCCAGACAGTAGATTTTTCCAGAATTATGGTTACCAATTCTCTTCAGGAGCTGTTGGCGGCGACAATTGGAATTCAGTGACGCAAAAGTGCTTCCACACCCGGATTCGGGCAGGAAGCACTTTTCATTTGTATAGACTGAGTGAACAGATTACAGAATTGATTTTCAGACAGGCTCCGGGAGGCTGTGACTGGCATATGCTGCTGCAAGAAAATGGAATTACTGTTCACTCTGTTCACAAAAAACACCTTGCGGAATGTCACCAGTGAACAATAATAAAATGGAGTCACAGAGTATGCCCTGACATTTAGCGGTTAATACCGGACAATACGTCTTCAATCCATTTATCCGTATTATAGTTATCATCAAAGAATTTTACGATTACCCCATAAGGCTCTTTTTCATTGGAAAAAGCATTGGCCTCATCGGTATCTACGTGCATGGCAAGGCGGTAACTCCAGTCTACACGTACTACCACATCTGCATAAATAAGAGCGCGGCCGAAGCTTTTGGTCAGGACAAAAACTTCGTCATTATCTTTGACCTTCAAAGTAACAGCATCTGCCGGAGTCATGTGAATGTGACGTTTGGCAACAATGACACCGTGATCAAGGATAAGTTCGCCCTTGGGTCCGATGAGAGTGCAGCCAGGGGAGCCGACAGTATCACCAGACTGGCGGATAAGACCGGGAAGACCGATCTTGCGGGTATCTGTAAGGGAAAGCTCAATCTGGGTTTCTTTACGAAAAGGACCTAGAATGGCCATATTCTTATACTCACCTTTAGGCCCCTTTACGGTAAGACGTTCCTGGCAGAGATACTGTCCAGGTTGGCTTAATTCCTTTATGTAATGAAGCTGGGCATCCTCTCCAAACAGGAGTTGGAAATCCTCCTGGGAAACATGAATATGCCGTGCTGAGGTTTCAATCGGTATTTTAATGCTCATGGAAATTCCTCCGATATTATATAGAGTGTGAACATCAGTACTGTTTTAACACTGCAATAGATTAAGTTTAATATTAATGAGAAAAAATAGCAAGCCTTTTTTTACAGGCACATATACAGGAGTGTATGAAATGAAAAAACATACAGACAGCGGTTTTACCTTTGATATTAAGGAAGATCATGCTGCAGTAATGGAAATTGATGGGGATCCCCAGATTGTGGAAATTCCGGAACAGATCGACGGAGTACCGGTCACAGAACTGGCTGAATATCTTTTTTCCGGGAAAAGCTGTCAGGTCATACGGATTCCCTTGGGAGTTCAGAAAATAGGCCGTTACGGTTTTTATAACTGTCGGAATCTGGAAGAGCTATGGTTTTCCAGTGATTTTACTGATCTTGGAAGTGGAGCTTTTACAGGGTGCCACAGGATCCGAAGAATGGAAGTTTTGATGAATGATGAACAATCCGGGCTGAAAGAGATCCTTTCAGAAGTTGGGGAGGAGCTGCGGGTACATTTATATGGAAAAGTGGAAGCCATGCTTTGGTTTCCGGAATATTATGAGGAAGGTGTGGAAAATACTCCTGCCAGGATATTGATGACTGAGGTGCATGGAAGCGGTCTGTATTACAGAAACTGCTTTCAGGGAAAAGTATTTCATTTTCTGGAGTATGACAAGCGTTTTGAGATGGCGAGAGCCCAGGAATCATCAGATTTCCTGAGAGAAATGGTATATGGCAGACTGAACTGGCCGACAGGGCTGACAGAACAGGCGAAAATACAGTACGAGCAGTACCTGAAGGAGCATATAGAACAGATTGCTTCTGATTTTATCCGTCAGAAAAGAGGAGAAGAGCTGGAATGGCTTCTTCACACGTATCCCCTGGAACCTGGGCAGAAAGAACTGTTTACAGGTCTGGTAAATCTGGCAGACAAAGTGAAATCTCCGGAGATTTTAAGTATGCTTATGGAGTACCAGAGACTGCATTTTCCATCGAAAAGGAGAAGTTTTGAACTATGAGTGGTTCAGAAGAGAAAAAATTGAATTCATTACATGAGGAAGATTCGTTATATAAAGCGCAGGGGGGAAAAGCTGCTTACCAGATAAGTCCGACATATGGGCAAAATACTTTGTACAAGGTAAATCCGGTACATGACGCCTGGGATCGTGCGTTGGCGGCAGAAAGCATCTGCCAGGATATTTTGTCCAGTGCCAGAAACCAGTTGTACCTGAATATGCGCTTTATGGACTGCGCATTGTCAGCACTTTTCTTTCAGGGAGATATGGGCGTTCATCCTGTTGGAACGGATGGAACTGTCCTGTACTATCAGCCGGAAGAACTGATGGAACAGTTCAGGAGAAGCCAGGAAAAGGTGAATCGAATCTATCTTCACAGCCTTTTACACTGCATTTTTCTCCACTGTTTTCCAGAGAAGGATGAAGAAGGAAATCCTGCTGTGGATGTCCAGTACTGGAATCTTGCATGTGACATTACAGTGGAAAATATCATTGACGGGCTTTATCTGAAATGTGTGCATCAGCCGGCATCTATGGTGAAGAGGCAGGCGTTGAAGCTGATACTGGAAGAGGGAAAGGTAATGACGGCTCAGAGAATTTACCGAAGGCTTCAGACTCTTCATTTGCCGGAAAATAAAATGCAGGAGCTGCGCCGTGAGTTTACTCAGGATGACCATGGTAAGTGGTATGAAAACCATCCAAACAGTCCTCAGATGTCCCAGCGGAAAAAGAACTGGGACGACATCCGCAACCGCATGCAGACAGAGATGGAAACTTTTTCAAAAGAAGCGGGAGAAGGCGGAGAAACTCTGGTAGACCAGCTGCGTGCCCAGAATCAAAATCGCTATGATTATAAAGAATTTCTGCGGAAATTTTCTGTTTTGAAAGAAGAAATGAAAGTTGATATGGACACTTTCGATTATATATTTTACAATTATGGAATGAATCTGTATGGCAATATGCCGCTGATCGAGCCCTTAGAAACGAAAGAAGAGCGGAAGGTGGAAGATTTTGTGATCGTTATTGACACTTCCATGTCCTGTAAAGGAGAGCTTGTCCGGAAGTTTCTGGAGGAAACCTACAGTGTGCTCAGTGAATCTGAGAGCTTTTTCAGGCGGATTCACGTACACATTCTTCAGTGTGACGAGAAAATCCAGTCTGATGTGGTGATTGAAAATGCCATGCAGTTGAAGGAATATATGTCCCATTTCACAGTGAAAGGAGGGGGCGGCACAGATTTTCGCCCTGCTTTTGCCTATGTGGAACAGCTTATGAGAGCGAAGAAGTTTACAAAACTTCGGGGACTGATTTATTTTACAGATGGTTATGGAATTTATCCGGCAAAAATGCCTCCGTATGAGACAGCTTTTGTATTTATGAAGGAGGATTATCAGGACATTGATGTGCCGCCATGGGCGATCAGGCTGATCCTTGATGAAGAGGATCTGGAGTCTGTTTAAAAAGTCTTTCTGTGTCAGATCTCATGTAAAGCAGGATATGTAGATTAGAGCCTGTTTGAAAAATCATTCCCGCAATCTGCACGCCCCACTTTGCGGTATATTTTGCCCGAATTCGGTTGCCGTAGCCCGCTACGGCGCCCTCATCCGGACAAAATCTCCCACAAATTGTGACGCACATCTTGCAGAAAGCCTTTTTCAAACATGCTCTAGAATAGTACAGCCAATCTGTAAAGACGAGGAGAATATAATATTATGAACATCAAGCGAGCGAAGGAAGAAATACGCAATACAATAGAAGCTTACCTTTTGAAAAATGAATACGGGGAGTATGAGATACCGGTTATGGCCCAGCGCCCTGTTTTTCTTATTGGCGCCCCTGGAATCGGCAAGACACAGATCATGGAGCAGATTTCCCGGGAATGTAAGGTGGGACTGGTTTCTTACACCATTACCCACCATACCAGACAGAGTGCAATTGGACTTCCTTTTATTTCCAGAAAGAATTTTGACGGAAAAGAGATGGCAGTTACAGAATATACCATGAGCGAGATCGTAGCATCCATCTATGAGAAAATCCAGGAATCCGGCCTTCGAGAGGGGATTTTGTTTATTGATGAGATCAATTGTGTTTCCGAGACACTGGCACCTGCCATGCTGCAGTTTCTTCAGTGTAAAACCTTTGGAAGCCACAAGATCCCGGAAGGCTGGCTGATCGTAGCTGCCGGGAATCCGCCGGAGTACAATAAATCGGTCCGTGAATTTGATGTGGTGACCATGGACCGTGTGAAGAAAATCCAGGTGGAGCCGGATTTTGACGCATGGAGAGAGTATGCTTACGCAAAAGGCGTTCACCCTGCAGTGATTTCCTATCTGAATACAAGACCGGCTAATTTTTATAAGATGGAGAGCACAGTAGATGGCAAAAATTTTGCTACTCCAAGAGGATGGGAGGATCTGTCCAGACTGATACGGGTATATGAAAAACTGGAGAAAACCGTGGATAAGGACGTGGTAGTCCAGTATATCCAGCATCCGCAGATTGCAAGAGATTTCGCCAGCTATTTGGAACTTTTCTACAAGTACCGTACGGATTATCAGATCGATGAGGTTTTAAGCGGCCATATTGATGATATTCTGGTAAAAAAGGCGGCACATGCTTCCTTTGATGAAAAGCTGAGTGTCACCGGACTTCTTCTTTCCAGACTGAACAAAGCCTTTGGAAAGGTGAAGGAAGAGGAAGAAAAGCTTGTCAGCATTTTTGATATTTTAAAAGAGGCGAAAGAGCCTCTTATGGGAGCGCAGAAGGAGCAGCCGTTGGTTTATCTGGAGGATGTAAAGAACCGCTTCCAGTCAGACTCATTGGCAAAGAAGAAAGCAGGGCTTTTGTCCAGGGAGGACCTCCATCATGACCAGCAGGTTCTGGATACCCTGGAAAAATATGTGATGGATCTGAAGAAAGAGAATGTACAGGATGGCCAGTCTGCTTTTTCCCTTCTCAGAGGCTGGTTTAATGCGGAAAAAGAAGAATATGACAATGGTTTTGACAAGGCGGCGAAGCAGCTTGAATATGCTTTTGATTTTATGGAGAGTGCTTTTGCGGGTGGACAGGAACTTGTGGTATTTATTACAGAACTGAATACCAGCAGTCCTGCAGTGGCTTTTCTTCAGGAATATTCCTGTGAAAGATATTACCGCTACAATAAGGAACTTTTATTCCGGGAAAACACCAGAGATATTCTGGAACGGATCCGGCAGCTTGGGTAAGGAGGCTGAATGAGAAAAAGAAAACCATGGAAATTTATTTTTATTCTTCTGTTTGCAGTGGCAATTTCCCTGGGAGTCTATGTTTATCAGCAGCAGTATGAGCCGGACGATTTGTTTGTAAAGGTGGGAGAGGGAATTCTGGATAACGCTCCGGAGATTTTTTCCGGAGAGCCGAAAGAAGTCCAGGAACTGCGGAAGCAGGAGGTGGCAGATACCGACACACAGGGACTGCGCCAGGAATACTATTTTAGTCAGCTGAATGAAGAAGAACAGCGGGGCTATCGGGAAATAATAGAAGGAATCCGGGCAAAAGAGAAAGAATTTTACCTTACGATCTATGAGGATGACACTGTAAATAAGGTTTACCATGCGGTGCTTATGGATCATCCGGAGCTGTTCTGGGTGCATAACCGGAAGCAGGTATATAAAACAACCTTCTCAAATGCCAATTATTGTATGTTTTCTCCTGGTTACAGTTATACGGATGAGGAAATCCAGGAGATACAGGCAGCTGCTGACAATGCCTGTCAGGAGGTAAGTGCATTGGTCTCAGAGGAGGCGGATGATTATGAAAAGGCGAAAGCAGTTTATACTTATCTGATCGATACTGCCGAATATCAGGAATCTGAGGACGACCAGAGCATGGCAGGAATCTTTTGGAGGAGGCAGGCAGTGTGTGCCGGATATGCAGGGGCTGCTCAGTATCTGCTGGAATATCTTGGAGTGCCCTGTATTTACGTGGAAGGCAGTACTGCCGGAAGTACAGAGGGACATGCCTGGAACATTATTACTTTAAATGGAAATGATTACTATTTTGATGCGACCAACGGTGACCAGCCGGAATTTCTGGAGGGCGATGCAGTCCAGCTTGCAGAACATAAGACAATCCTATATGATTATTTGTGTCCATTCCCGGAGGAGTATGAGATGACATATACACCCTCTGATGAATTTACGGTTCCGGCGTGTTCTGCAACAGATATGAATTTTTATGTGCTGAACCAGGGCTGCTTTGACAGTTATGACTATCAGGAAATTCTGGCATACTGTCAGATGAGGCTGAATAACGGGGCTGCAGTAGTGAGGTTTAAATTCTCATCACAGGAAGCTTTTGAACAGGCCAGAGCAGACTGGATCAATGGAGATGCCATTCAGGAGGCTGCAAGATATTATATGACTATATATGGAATGAGTCAGGTAGAGTATCATTATGGAATTTTGGAAAACATGAAAACTATCTATTATATGTTTTAAAAGGAAGAGGTATAAACAGATATGGTTGATATTTTAAAAAATATTATGAATATTGCATACAGAGTTCGGGATATGCAGATCGCGGGTACTTTGTCCATGGCGTTATTTGGAGTAGTGCTTGTGTTCGGAATTATGAACTGTGTACTCGGATACCGTCTTTTAAGATTCTGGATGATGATCTTTGGATTTCTCATTGGAGCAGGAATCGGATTATTTGCCATTCATCAGATCGGATTCGGGGAAAAGATGTATTATGCAGTGGGAATGATCGGGGTAGGACTGGTACTTGCCATTCTTTCTTTTGCAGTGTTTAAGGCCGGTATTTTTATTATGGGAGCAGGAATTGGGCTGACGATTACTGTATATATTATCCATCCGACTACTTCTTTCAGCTTTTTCATCTGTCTTCTGGCGGGAGTAGGTCTCGGAATGCTGGCGCTTCGCTATGAAAGAGAAGTGATCATTGTGGGAACCAGTATTCTGGGTGGTATCTTAAGTGGCTTTTCTGCTGCCAAGCTGGCAAAAATGGAGGAAATTCCTTTTGGAATTATTTTTTCCATTGGGTTCGCCCTTGTGGGAATGTTGATCCAGTTTGCCATTAATAAGCCGAAATATGACGATGATTACGATGACGAGGAAGATGAGGATCAGGGGAAAGTACCAGAAAGACGACAGAAACGGGAAGAAGCTGATCAGGAGGAAGATGAAAACGAGACAAAGCGCAGAGGGAAAAAAGAGCGTGATGATAAAAAGAATCCTTCCAGGGAGCAGTACAGAAAGTATCCGGAAGAGTATGAAGAGGATTTAGATGATGACCTGTCTGATGCGGATGATGAGGAGATTGATGAGATTCTGGATGAGTATGGTGTGGACGAGGACGATGTGATTGAGGAATATCTGGAAGATTATTATGGCGAGAACAAGAGAAAGCCGCAGAAAAGACAGAAAAGTAAAAACAAGCGGAAAAACAGTGCCAGCCCTTATCAGAAGAACAGATAGATGAAATCTATTTTGGGGACATCAGAGAGGAAAGAAGAAAGTAAATAAAAACTATGAAATCCTGGAGTCAATAATGCTTCAGGATTTTGACTTATAAAGAAAACGCAGTCAATTGATTTTGAAATTGACTGCGCTTTGTTTTGTGAATTAGAATTCGATTTCCTTTAAATATCTTGCCAGAGCATCCTGCCAGGTTGGAAGAGGGGTGAATCCATTTTCTACCAGCTTCTTTTTGTTCAGACGGCTGTTAAATGGGCGTGCTGCTTTGGAAACTCCGTATTCAGCGGTGGTAACAGGAAGAACTGTTACTTTATCCTCGGCATACTCGGTATGTCCAAGCTCAACAGCCTGACGGAAGATTTCCTTAGTGAAATCATACCAGCTGATATAACCACCCTCATTGGTTGCGTGATAGTAACCGTATTTGTCAGTGAGAATCATGTCGATCATCAGGCGGGCAAGGTCATAGGTGTAGGTTGGAGTACCGATCTGGTCGTTGACAACCTTTAAGGTATCATGCGTTTTGGCAACGTTTAACATGGTTTTGATAAAGTTCTTGCCATTTTTACCAAATACCCATGCAATACGGATAATAAAAAATTTGTCAACATTGTTATAAACTGCAAGCTCTCCGTCAAGTTTCGTCTGACCGTAAACATTCAGAGGCTTGTAGGCTTTACAGTCTGGCTCCCATGGAGTGGTGCCCTGACCGTCGAATACATAGTCTGTGGAAAGATACATCATTTTGATGCCCAGCTTTTTGCAGACTTTTGCAATATTTTCAGTACCAAGAACATTTACTTTGCGGACGATTTCCTGTTTGTCCTCATCTTCAGCTGCATCTACAGCTGTCCAGGCTGCACAGTGTACCACGCCGTCCACGCCTGCTTCTGTAATGGCTTTTTCCACAGCGGAAGCATCTGTAATGTCTACAGAAATATAAGGCATTGTGGTGACAGCAGTACTATCCTGAATTCCGCTATACTCCGGGGCAAGGTCAGAGCCTACCCCTTCGTATCCGCGTTTGTTAAGTTCGTTCATTACATCATGACCAAGCTGACCGGCCACACCTGTTACAAACAGTTTCATAAAAACAGCCCTCCTTAGCGGTTGCCGTACATTTTTTCGTAGTAATTCTGATACTCTCCGGAAATAATGGTCTCCCACCATTCCTTGTTGTCAAGATACCACTGGATGGTCTTCTTGATACCGTCTGCAAATTTGGTTTCTGGCAGCCAGCCCAGTTCGTTGTGGATCTTGGTTGGGTCGATCGCATAACGCATGTCATGACCCTTACGGTCTGTTACGTATGTGATCAGGCTCTCTGGTTTTCCAAGCTCTTTGCAGATGATCTTAACGATGTCGATGTTTTTCATTTCGTTGTGTCCGCCTACATTGTAAACCTCACCAACACGTCCTTTGTGGATGATCAGGTCGATGGCGCGGCAGTGATCCTCAACATACAGCCAGTCACGAACATTCTCACCTTTTCCATAAACAGGAAGCGGTTTGTCATTTAATGCGTTGGCGATCATAAGCGGAATCAGTTTTTCAGGGAAATGATATGGGCCGTAGTTGTTAGAGCAGCGGCTGATGGATACAGGAAGTCCATAGGTTCTGTGGTAAGCAAGTACCAGAAGGTCAGCAGAAGCCTTGGAAGAGCTGTATGGGCTGCTTGTGTGGATCGGAGTCTCCTCTGTGAAGAACAGGTCCGGTCTGTCAAGTGGCAGATCACCGTAAACCTCGTCAGTGGAAACCTGATGGTAACGTTTAATTCCGTATTTGCGGCAGGCATCCATAAGAACAGCAGTACCAATGATGTTTGTGTTCAGGAAAACTTCAGGGTTTTCGATGGAACGGTCAACGTGGCTCTCAGCCGCGAAGTTTACAACCATGTCCGGATGTTCTTCCTCAAAAAGCTTGTAAACTGCTTCACGGTCTGTGATGCTCTCTTTTACAAAACGGAAATTCGGGTTATCCATAACCGGTGCCAGAGTAGAAAGATTACCTGCATAGGTAAGGCAGTCCAGACAGATGATGCGGTAGTCCGGGTACTTTTTTAACATGTGGAAAATAAAGTTGCTTCCGATAAATCCGGCACCGCCGGTAACGATAATATTCATGATATAATTCTCCTTTGATTTTTATAATTAGTGAAGTACGTCCATATATTTGCCATCCAGTACGTCCTTCAGATACTGACCATACTGATTCTTCTTCAGCACGTTGTAAACTTCCATAACTTCTTCTCTGGAAATCCAGCCGTTTAAGTAAGCAATTTCCTCAAGGCATGCAATCTTACGGTGCTGATGGGTTTCTACTGTTTTTACAAAATTAGTTGCGTCTACAAGACTCTCATGTGTACCTGTGTCAAGCCATGTGAAGCCCTGGCCGAGAAGCTCTACATTTAACTGACCTTTTTCCAGATAAATACGGTTCAGGTCTGTGATCTCCAGCTCACCGCGGGCGCTTGGTTTCAGGTTCTTTGCATATTCAACAACTTTGTTGTCATAGAAGTAAAGACCTGTTACACAATAGTTGCTCTTCGGATGCTCTGGCTTTTCTTCGATGGAAATGGCTTTGCCTTCCTGGTCGAATTCAACGATACCGAATCGTTCCGGGTCGTCTACATAGTAGCCGAATACAGTAGCACCTTTTCCTGAGCTTGCATTCTCAACAGCGGCTTTCAGACGCTTCTTAAGACCGTGTCCTGCGAAAATGTTGTCTCCAAGAACCATGGCAACCGTGTCATTTCCAATGAACTCTTCGCCGATGATAAATGCCTGTGCAAGTCCGTCCGGGCTTGGCTGTACAGCGTAAGTAAGAGATACGCCGAACTGATGACCGTCACCAAGAAGCTCCTTGAAACGTGGGGTATCCTGTGGAGTGGAAATGATCAGGATATCACGGATCCCTGCGTTCATAAGAACGGACATTGGATAGTAGATCATTGGTTTATCATAAATTGGAAGCAGCTGCTTGGATGTGACCATAGTCAATGGGTAAAGTCTGGTACCGGATCCACCGGCTAAAATAATTCCCTTCATAATTTCGTTCTCCTTTGTTGGATTTGCTATATTGTTCCTATTATGAACAATATCTGATTTATGCTGTCAGGTGCATGATTTCGTAGTCGTTCATGAATGCTGCCGGATTTTGGGCAGCATTTGTTTGCCCTGACCTGAGTCTGTAACTACATTATAAAAGGTGACCTTACGTTACCTTCAAGACCTTTTTTACAATTATTTCAAGTTTGTTACTTTTTCACAAAGAAATACCCCTGCATCCTTGGTGATATGGAACCCATTTTCTGTTTTTTTCTTAACAAGGGCGCGAAAATCCTTGTAACGGTCTGGCAGATACTGGTTCTGATTGCCGTGGCAGGAGAGAATATAGGAAATTAAAGGCTCCGCATCGGTAACGATCAGTTCGTCTTCATAGGATTTCCAGGTAATCTTCTGAAAATAAGGGGAAAGGATATCCGTCCCGTTTTCCCTTCCAAAGCGTTCGTACAGTTTATCCGCGGAGAGGGCAATCCTTTCATCGAAGGACTGGACCAGAAGGCTGACCTCCCGCATATGTCTGGAACCGTAGGTGCTGCACAGAAAACGTCCGCCCGGCTTCAGGATTTTTGTTACATTTTTGCACACCTTTCCAATGTCGTCACAGTAAAAAAGTACATGATTGGCAATGACCAGATCAAAGGTGCCAATCCTTGGAGGAATGCTGTGACAGTCAAAAGCTTTGAAAGAAAAACGGGGATCTTCTCCGCCAATGGCGCGCCTGGCGTCACGGAGCATACCCTCGGAAATATCAGAAAGGGTAATGTGTATGTTCGCTGGCAGTTTTGATAAGTTCTGGGTCCAGAGAGCTCCGTCACCGCATCCAAGCTCCAGAATATTCATTCCCTCATGAATCTGGCACTGCTGGCAGATCCAGGGAAACCAGCCTTCCTGGTTTACAGAATAAAGACTGTGCAGGTTGATCCTGGAAGAAATGTTGGAAGCATTCTGGTACTGATTTTTCAGACTTTTTTCCATAACAGTCAGATGGATCAGGTCCAGCATACGGCTCCAGTCCACGGTATGCTCCTCAGAAATGGCCTGGGCAGTATCTTTCAGTGTTTTTTCCACAAGCTGCATCTGTTCAATCCGGTCCTGTACAAGCTTCAGCTGTACATTCAGGGCATTGAGCATAAAATGGCTGTCCGGGTCTTCGATAGTCATCTCCCGGATATCCTCCAGGGAAAATCCAAGATATTTCAGCAGCAGGATCTGCTGCAGCCTTGCAAAGTCAGTGTCAGTATAAAATCTTGCGCCGGATTCGGATACAAGAGAAGGTTTCAGAATATCGTGCTGGTCATAATAGCGGATGGTCCGCAGTGTTACTCCAGCCATCCGGGCAAACTGACCGGAAGAGTAGTAGCCGTCTTTTTTCAAAAAAACACCTCCTGGATTGCCAAATGTTATATTTTATTATAGGGAAAATTTATCTGGGGCGCAATGGAAAGTTTGAGGCAGGTTATGGTTTGTTACACTTATAAAAGAACAGCTCGCGGAATATTACTGACAGATCCTGTCGCAAAGAGGCGAACGCTTTTTCTTGTGCTTTCTTTATCTGTGTGCTACCCTTTAATCAAGGTCAGCGGGGCCGAAGATGAATCTTAAAACTGGCAGTTCTGTCAGTCTTTTTCCACAATAAAATGTAAGGAAGAGAAGAAAAAAGGACAGGAGGTTAACATGAACCTATTCGATTTTACCTACTGCGGTAATTATAACCGGCAGATCCAGAACCTGGCCAGGATATCCCCTGAAAAGTGGAGCTTTGGACAGTCCGGGGATAACGGGATCCTGAAAGGCTATCTGGAAAATACATTCCGCAGACTGTATGAGGAAGGAAAAGTACGGGAAGAGAAAGAATATGCCCTTTTTCATACAGGACTCTTTAATCAGTATTATCAGCCGATTTATGCTTATTTTGTTCCAAATGTAGTACCGGACAGACAGAAATGGTATCTGGAAGGATTTTATACAGACTACTCACTTTTGAAAATAAAAATCACGGATCTGCCGCCCAGGGCTGCCTATGTGGAAAATCCTTCCGATCTGGTGTTTGACACCAAGCTGCCGGTGGTGCCTCAGTATGAGCATATTTTTGATGATGAAGAAAATGTGCAGCGGCTTCCTTCTGCAGTGAGGGAGAGCGGTATGCGGGTACAGCTTTTTGATGGAGCCTTACAGCAGACCAGACGGATACTGGAGTCAGACTACAAGGCTGCCATTCCTCAGTATTATAACCATTCCATTCAGCTTTTAATCCCAATCTGCCTTCAGAACCCGGGAATTCCCGATCTGGCACTGGCCTGTATGAAAACTCCGGACGGAACCAAATATCTGGGACGAACCTGTCTGACTCTCCGGATGGCCTATCACAATGCCAGACTGCTTGCAAGGCTGGACGGGAGCTGGCTGAGGGCGTGAAGAAGTTAGAGAAAATGAAATACCTTCAAAGATGATCTTGGAACAGCAATCGGAAAGCAGCAGTTTTTTGCAGCGCCTTGCAGTTATGGGGCAGACTGTGAACAGGGATAAAGAGTGTGAAAGAACTGTGACTTTCTTTCGGAAAATCTGTTCAAAACATATAAAACGTGTTACAATATAAAACTATCACAGAAAGAAAATCAGAGGTAAGGCCTACATAAGACAGCAAGTCCTGGATCGATCAGAGAGGCAGGAATCAGACCTTGGATTTTTTTACAGAACACAGGAGAATGTATGAGAATCGAATTAAAAGACGAAAATCAGGAAGAACCGCAGAAAATTGACGAGAACGACATCCGTTACAAACACGAGACTGATCTGACTAAGAAAGAGAAGCGTGAACTTGAGAAAATGAAGCTTGCCAGTATGGGCTGGAAGGGAAAGCTTCAGTATATCTGGTCCTATTATAAGCCACAGATGGCAGCCATTGTGGCGGTGATCGCCATAGCCTTTTTTGTAAAAGATCTTTACGAAAATTCCAAGATCCATACAGCTCTTACGGTTATGGTAATTGACTCCTACGGAACGAAGCAGGAGGAAGCCGAAGAAAAGGTACAGGAAGTGCTGGGAATCCAGGATGATCCATATGAAATCGTCACAGTAGACGAAAGCCTGCGTACCGGTGAAGACGGAGTTGCATTGGAATCCTACAGCCAGATGGCCTTTACCACCAAAGTATCTGCCAGGGCAGTAGATGTGCTTGTTGGTTCCGAAGATTATATGGACGGTT
Organism: Ruminococcus sp. D54t1_190329_F1; assembly: GCF_015551645.1. Lineage (NCBI taxonomy): Bacteria > Bacillati > Bacillota > Clostridia > Eubacteriales > Oscillospiraceae > Ruminococcus > Ruminococcus sp. D54t1_190329_F1. The sequence goes on along the minus strand of NZ_JADNDC010000016.1, from coordinate 77,833 downwards.
TTGAGTTCAAAGATGAGTATTTTATGGATCTGACAGAGCTTTTGCCAGAGGATGTCTATCAGGCCTTTGGGGAGCAGGATGACAAATACAGCATTACCATTGATTCTGATGAACTGGAAGAGGAACTTGAGGTGACCTATGAGCCTGTTAAGATCGGAGTTCTCGCTAATTCAGAGAATGTAGAGAATGCAGTGAAATGGCTGACGAAACTGGCAGAAGAATTATCGTAAATAATGAAGGGAGACGTGTGAAAGGTGCCGCGTCCCCCTTCCTTTTTCTGTAAAAATGTGCCGGATTTCCTGGGCACATTTCACATTAAAGCTTTTTCAGATAATGTTTTTCAATAAAAGAGAGAACTCCGTATAGCCCCATGGCAATCAGACACAAAACCACAATAGACATCAGCACCCAGGTAAGCTTGAAGAAGTAAGTCTGCAATCTGAAAGAAAAATTATGTAAAATTTAGAAAAAATTTCGTAAAAATGTCAATAGGATATTTGACCGAAATAAGGTATCCTAAACAGACAGAAGAGATTCTAAAGGATAACAGGAGAGAAGGATATGAAGGTTTTGCTGGCCGGGAATACCGGTTATGTGACAGAAGAATTTGTAGAAGAAGCATTTCCAGAATGGCAGAAATATACTATGGCAGATGGAAAAATAGAGCAGCTTTCGGTCCCTTTACTTTCGGAAGAAACGGTAATGAAAAGTTGGAAGAGGTAGAGAAATGTCAGAAAAAATAGTGAAATACGAGTATGAATATGGCCTGTGTAAACGGATGCACTATCGTGGATTATGGTGCGTGCGTTATGAAGGTGTTCCAGGGCATTTTGAGAAAGCGGGTATGGCCTGCGCCTGTGCAGTGGATGGCTGTGATAAGGACTGTGCAGTTATGGAAAGTGCGGATGCCGTTATTGATCCGGAGTGGGAGTGGCATATGCTGGACAATCCGCCTGGAAGATAGAAAAAAATTACGGCAGAGACAGGAAGAACTGCATATTATACCATAAGGCATGAAAACCGGAGTTGATAGTATGAGTCTGGCGGAATCCTTAAATTGGGAGCAAGAAGAGCAGTACACATCCGTTTTTCCACGGTCTGTTACCAGCCGGAAAAATCAGGAAAATTTAAAATTGTCAGAGAAAAAGGAACTATTAAAGAAAATCGCAGATATTCTTGCAGAGGAAAAATGGATTACCTCAGCTGAATTGTTGGTTTTGAAGGAAAAAATAGAAAAATACGGTGGCACTTTATGACCAGGGCGGTGATCTACTGCCGGTGCAGTACAGAAGAGGAGTGCCAGAAGGATGCGCTTATAAGACAGGCGGCGGAGGCAAGAGAATGCGTCCGCCGCCTGAACTGGTCCTTAGAGGATGAATATATAGAAAGCAGGTCCGGCACCAGCACCCGGGGACGGGAACAGTACCAGCGGCTTTTTTCTGACCTTCTTAGAGATAAATTTGAGATTGTGGTGATAAAATCCCAGGACAGACTGATGCGAAACACAAAGGACTGGTATGTTTTTGTGGACCGTCTCGTGACTTGTGGCAAACGGCTGTATCTCTATCTGGAAAACCGTTTTTACAGTGCAGATGACAGTCTGATCACTGGAATCAAGGCAATTCTGGCAGAGGAATACAGCCGGGAATTAAGCCGTAAGATCAATAACGCCCACCGGAACCGGCAAAAGACTGGAAGTGCCCTGATGCTTACTTCCAATACTTATGGCTACCGGAAGCTGCCAGATAAAAGCCTGGCGATCATAGAGGAAGAGGCACAGGTGAAAAGAAAAATGTATGAGCTTTGTGCAGGAGGTCTTGGCAGCAGATGTATCGCCCGGATCCTGCGGGAGGATGGTGTGCAGAAACGAAATGGAAGCTTTTTTACCGATTCTGATATCCGCCGCATGATCCGAAATCCTGTCAATAAAGGCACTGTGGTCATGAACCGGAAACATTATGATTTTGATACCAGGCAGGTGGTAAAAAATCCACAGGAACAGTTTTATATTTATGAAAACCGGATTCCGGCAATTGTGTCAGAAGAACTGTGGAAGGCTGCCAATGAAGAAATCGACAAAAGAAAGAAACCTGTCGGAAACCAGGAGAGAACGGCCAGGTGCTTTGGAGTAAATCAGGGAAAGCATGTGTTTAGCGGAAAATTGGTCTGTGGTTTGTGCAGGGCCCCTTTTTACCGGACAACAAGAAAGGGAAAAAATCATAAAATTCATGAATGGAAATGTAAAACTTATCTGGAACAGGGGAGAAAAAAGGAGGAAAAGACAGGTGGGTGTGCCAATGTCCATCTGGAAGAGGAAAAGTTGTTTCTTCTTCTGGAAAGGTTCGGAGGAAAAGAAATCCTGCCAGATCAGGAAAGAAAGATTACGGATATTTTCAGGCAGCTTTTGAAGGAAAGTCTGGAAGAAAACCAAAAGAAGGATTTGGAAAAGTACGAACAGCTGGAACAAAAGATTAAATACCAGCAACAGCTTTTGCTGGACAAATATCTGGAAGGCCTGGTGGAAGAATCTCTTTATAAGATCAAAGAGAGGGAACTGCAAAATAAATTAAAGAACAACACCGGCAGCAGAACGTGCAGGCAGAAGAACAGGGATTTTCCGGCAGAGGAACAGGAAGAAGTGGAAAAAAGGCTTCGAGAGACAGAGCAGTTTTTAAAAGAACATCATGTGGTTCTAAAGGCCCACGTATTATGTGAGTTAAAAATGGTGGAGAAAATCCTGATTTATCCGGATCATCTGGAAGTGGTAAAGAAACAGGGAAAATGCATTATTGCGGCAGAGACCTTGGATATGCTATACTGAAAAAATCATAACTGCCCGTCATATCTGCAGTTACAGACACTATTTAGCGCCTGTTTGAAAAATCATTCCCGCAATCTGCACGCCCTGCTGTGCGGTATATTTTGTCCGAACAGGCAGAAAGGAACAGGATTATGAACATCAGAAAATCTACACTTCAGGATCTGCCACAGATACTGAACTTATATAAAATTGCCAGGGAATTTATGAAAAACAACGGAAATCCAAACCAGTGGGAGGACCGCTACCCGGAAGTTTCAACGGTAGAAAATGATATAAAAACAGGAATTTCCTATGTATGCGTGGAAAATGGGGGAATTGTGGGAACATTTGTATTTTTTACAGGAGAGGATCCTACTTACCGTGTAATCGAAAATGGTGAATGGCACAGCGATAGGGAGCCCTACGGCGTGATTCACAGAGTCGCTTCCAATGGAGTAACAAAGGGTGTGACCAGGGCTGCTTTTTCTTATGGATTGGAGAGAAGCGGATATGTGCGCATTGATACCCATGAGGATAACAAGCCCATGCAGGGCGCTTTGAAGAAATTTGGTTTCAGGGAATGCGGTGTGATCCATCTTGAAAGAGGAGCGGAGAGGATTGCCTTTGACTGTCGGAAAGAGTGGCTTTGAAAAATAAAAATAAATTTCTTTTTTGAAGAAATACGGGACTACACTTCGTTATAGAAAAGTGGAAAGAGAAGAGAACAGCATTTTGGGAAAATGTCAGAATGCGTACTCACTGGAATGTCTGACTGCCATATATGATCAGATAGCCAAGCCCCTGTCTTGCGCCGATAAATTCGCCTATGATCACCCCTACCAGGCATAGACCGATATTTACTTTCATATTTGCAAGAATAAGGGGCACGGAGGAGGGTAAAACAATTTTTAAAAGTTCTTCTTTTTTACCGCCTCCAAGTGTGCGGATCAGTTTCAGCTTTTCCTGGCTGATTTCCCCGAAGCCTGTATACAGGTTCAGAATCGATCCAAAGATAGCTACGGACATACCTGCAACAATGATGGTCCGCTGACGGGCACCCAGCCATACAATGAGAAGGGGTGCCAGGGCAGACTTGGGAAGGCTGTTCAGCACTACCAGATAAGGCTCCAGTACTTTTGCAAGTCTGGGGCATCCCCACAGCAGAATGGAAATGCCAAGACCCAGGACTACTACGAAGAGGAAACTAAGAAGAGTTTCCTTCAGGGTGGTTCCAATGTGGATGAACAGCGAGTGGTTTTTGGCCATCTCCACAAATGTATTGAAGATCATGGAGGGGCTGCTGAAGATGAAAGAGTCGATCCAGCCAGCCCTTGCCAGGACTTCCCATTGTGCCAGAAAAATAAGAAAGACCAGAAGCCTTGCGCTTACAACAAGGCGACGGTCCCTTTTCTGACGGGCAAGATATGCTTTTTGAGTGGGGGAAGGTTCATGCATTCTGATTCAACTCCTTCCAGATCAGATTAAAGTAGGATTTGAAAGCCGGGGCATTTCTCGAAGAAAGGGGCGTGCGGTCTTTCATATCCAGATCAATGGGAACGATCTTTATTACAGTGGCAGGACGCTTTGAAAGAATCAGTACCCGGTCAGCCATGCTGATGGCTTCGGAAATATCGTGAGTGACAAGAATAGCCGGCTTTCGTTGTATTTTCAGGATTTTTCCAATGTCATCACTTACGTTCAGCCGTGTCTGGTAATCAAGTGCGGAGAATGGTTCGTCGAGAAGCAGAAGATCCGGTTTTAATACAAGAGTGCGGATCAGTGCCGCCCGCTGCCGCATGCCGCCGGAGAGCTGGCTTGGACGACTGTTACGGAATTTGTCCAGCTCATAAAGCTTTAACAGTTCATCTACATAGGAAAGATTGTCTTTTGTGAGTTCACCTTTTATTTCCAGTCCAAGGAGAACATTGCGGTAGATGCTGCGCCATTCCAGAAGGTGGTCTTTTTGAAGCATATAGCCAATACGGGCGCTGTCCTTGTTCAGTGGCTTTCCATTCATAAGAATGGTTCCGCTTTCCGCATGTAAAAGCCCGCAGATCAGATTCAGCAAAGTGGACTTTCCACAACCAGAAGGACCCACGACAGCCAGGAACTCTTCTGGCATAAGATGAAAAGATATATGAGAAAGGGCAGCCGTTTCCCCGGATAAGCTATGGTAAGAAAGGCACACATCCTTTACTTCCAGAAGCGGATTCATAATCAAACCTCCATTTTCGTATAATTTATGATATGCTTTTGGGGTGGGGGGTGTTATAATGAAGTGATTTATCTATGTGCAGAGTGTAGCGAAGAGGAGTTCGCGGTTCCTGTACCGACAATTTTTTTTAGAAAGAAAATAATATTATGAGTAAAAAGCAAACGGTTTTCAACCTGTTATTTCTGGTGATCGTTTTCGGTCTTACCATGTACCTGGTTTTTCGCGGCAAGGACATCGGAGATATTATCAGTACTGCCAGGGATGCTGATGGGAGATATCTGCTTCTGAGTCTTGTGTGCGTGGTATTTTTTATTCTTGGCGAATCGGTTATCATTTTTTATATGATGAAAACACTTGGAGCCAGTGTGAAAATGACTCATTGTGCATTGTACTCCTTTGTAGGATTTTTTTTCAGCTGTATTACTCCGTCTGCATCAGGCGGACAGCCCATGCAGATCTTTTACATGAAAAAAGATAAACTGCCTATTCCGGTAACTACTCTGGTCCTGATGATCGTTACCATCACCTACAAGGCAGTTCTGGTAGTGATCGGTGTTCTGATCTGTTTTCTGGGCGGTGATTTCCTGAGAGGCTATCTTGGGGACTATATGTGGGTGTTTTATCTAGGCGTGGGTCTGAATGTGTTCTGTGTTACCTTTATGATGATACTGGTATTTGCTCCCGGTCTTGCGAAATGGATCATGGTAAAGGGTCTGAAGATCATTGAGCATGTCCGGATTCTGAAGCCCAAAAAGGCAAGGCTTGAGAGGCTGGAGGCTTCCATGGACCAGTATCACGCAACGGCAGCCTTCTGGGCCAGCCATAAGCGGATCATACTGAATGTATTTATCATTACATTTGTGCAGAGGTGTATTCTGTTCACGGTCACTTACTGGGTGTACCGCGCCCTGGGACTCCATGAGTATGGAATCCTGACCGTTACTATTTTACAGGCGGTGATTTCCGTATCTGTGGATATGCTTCCTCTTCCGGGAGGCATGGGAATCAGCGAGACATTATATATGGTGATGTTTGTGCCCGTATTTGGACCGCTTTTGCTGCCATCTATGCTGCTCAGCCGTGGGATTTCCTATTACGGACAGATGCTGATCAGTGCACTTATGACCTGTGTGGCACATCTTACCATTGGAAGGAAAAACGAAGAGATACAAAGGATGTAATTAACTGCAATGAAGGAAGAACGTTTGAAAAAGGAGAAACAGGATATGCTTGGATTTTATGATTATACGGTGGTGCTTACATACATCAGTCTCGCTGTTTCCGTATTTGGAATGACAAGAGCACTGGAGGGAGACTTCAAAGTTGCAATTTTGTGTCTGGCACTGTCCGGACTTTGTGATATGTTTGACGGGAAAATCGCCCGTACAAAGAAGAACCGTACAGAGGATGAGAAGAAATTTGGAATTCAGATCGATTCCCTGTGTGATGTGGTATGTTTTGGTGTGTTTCCGGCAATGATCTGTTATTGTCTGGGAATGAACCATATTCCGGGTGTGATCATTCTCTGCCTGTATTGTGTAGCTTCTGTAATCCGTCTGGGTTACTTTAACGTAATGGAAGAGAAGAGACAGAACGAGACCTCCGAGCTTCGTCACTATTACCAAGGTCTGCCAATCACTTCGATGGCGATCATCCTTCCGTTCCTTTATCTGCTGAGAAGAGGATGCGGGAAAAATTTCCTTCTGGTGATCCATGTGGCAGTGGTAGTAGTCGGAGTGCTGTTTATCAGTGATTTTAAGGTGAAAAAACCTCAGAATCCAATGGTGATCCTTCTGGTTGCCCTTGTGGCACTGGCGCTTTCCATGATGTTTCATCTGTTATAAAACGGATATTCACCATATATGAAAGTCAGCTGTCTGGCGCCTGTTGCGCTCCTGCAGCTGCCGGCTGCATTCGTAATCCGGGCTGTCGCCAGACGATATCCATGAATTCGCTTATGCAGGCATGGCTCATTTGTGGATGCCATCGGGAACTTTTATAGCAAATGCAGGGGAGGTATTATGAAATATATAGACAGAAAAGGCAACATCACAATAGAGGAGAACAGACAGGATAAATTTTTGCGCCATCTGTATAATGACTGGGGCGGACGTCTTTGCCTGAAGATCATAATACAGCCTTTTGTTACCAGACTGGGCGGCTGGTTTTTGAATACCAGGCTTTCTGCGAGGATGATTCCTGGATTTGTGGAGCGCAATCACATTGATCTTTCCAGCTGCACCAGACAGGAGTTTGCTTCCTATAACGACTTTTTTACCCGCAGGCTTAAAGAGGGGCAGCGGCCTGTAGCAGCGGATGACAGCGTACTGGTCAGTCCTTGTGACGGAAAGGTTACCGTGAGCCGTATTGGCAGTGATTCCAGATTTTATATAAAAGATACTCTGTATACTCTGGAACGCCTGCTGAAGAATAAAAAGCTGGCAAAGCGGTATCTTGGCGGTTATGCAGTGATCCTCAGGCTGACAGTCGATGATTATCACCATTACTGCTATGTGGCAGATGGAGAGAAATCTCCGGATGTAAAGATCCCCGGTGTTTTTCATACGGTAAATCCTGCTGCTAATGACGTATGCCAGATTTATCATGAGAATACCAGAGAGTATTGCCTGTTAAAAACAGAGCAGTTTGGAACCATTGCTATGATGGAAGTCGGAGCTATGATGGTGGGGAAAATTACCAATCTGAAACCTGGTGCCTGTGAAGTGAAAAAGGGTGAAGAAAAAGGTTATTTTGAATTCGGAGGTTCTACCATTGTCCTGCTTCTTCAGCATGGAAAGGTAAGGCTGGATTCTGATTTGATAGAGAATTCTGAAAATGGATATGAAACGATTGTAAGAATGGGTGAGAGAATTGGCAAATGTAAATTACCAAAAAGAGCTTGAAAAATTAATCGAACAGCATGAGAAAGAAGGAAAGGTTCCCAGACTTTTTCTTCATGCATGCTGTGCGCCCTGCAGCAGTTATGTCCTGGAATATCTTTCCAGGTTTTTTTCTGTTACAGTATTTTTTTATAATCCCAATATTTCTCCCAAGGAGGAATATGAGAAGCGGGTGGCAGAAATCCGCAGGCTGATCAGCGAGATGGAGTTTCTTCATCCAGTCGATCTGGTGGAAGGCGCGTATAGACCAGAGGATTTTTATGCCATGGCAAAAGGGCTGGAGGATGTACCGGAGGGAGGAGAACGGTGTTTCAAATGTTATCGGCTTCGAATGGAGGCAGCAGCAAAGCTGGCTCAGGAGGGCGGATATGATTATTTTACCACCACACTTTCCATCAGTCCTTTAAAAAATGCGGGAAAGATCAATGAGATAGGCCAGGAACTTGCACAAATCTATAAAGTGGAGCATCTTCCGTCTGATTTCAAGAAAAAGAACGGATATAAGCGGTCTATAGAACTTTCCCATGAATATGGGCTGTATCGGCAGAATTATTGCGGGTGTGTGTTTTCTAAGCGGGAGAGCATGGAGCGGGAAAAGCAGAAACAACAGAGCTGCATGGACTGTCAGTGAAACCATCTGATATTTTGCAAACAATAGTGCAGAGTCATGCACTTGCATGAATTTTGTGCATTGCAAAACGGTTTGATGCAGTAATGTATAGCGAAAATCATAATGAAAGACTCTTTGCAATTAGCAGAAAGTGTGATAAACTAGCACTTGATTGTAGTAAAGTTAGAAAGAATTTGTAAGGTTCCTATAATACTTCAAAGTGTATTTCTGTAAAATTCTTAAGCATCTTGCTTTTGGAATAAAAATATTGAAAAATTCGTGGAACTTTGCAGGAAATGAGGGAAAATATTATGGCACAGCTTTGGGGCGGACGCTTCACTAAGGAAACCGATAAACTGGTTTATAATTTTAATGCATCCATTTCATTTGACCAGAAATTTTATGAACAGGACATCCGTGGCAGCAAGGCACATGTAAAGATGCTTGCAAAACAGGGGATTCTGACAGAGAAAGAGAGAGATCAGATATTAGAAGGACTGGAGGGAATCCTGGCAGATGTGAAAGCAGGCAGACTTGCAATCACATCAGAATATGAGGATATCCACAGTTTTGTAGAGGCAAACCTGATCGACCGTATTGGTGATCCGGGTAAGAAGCTTCACACGGGAAGAAGCCGTAATGACCAGGTTGCACTGGACATGAAGCTTTATGTGCGTGATGAGATCGATGAGATTGACCAGGAAGTAAAATCACTGCTTGAGGCTCTTCAGAAGATCATGGAAGAGAATGTGCATACGTATATGCCCGGCTTTACCCATCTCCAGAAAGCCCAGCCAGTTACGCTGGCGCATCATGTGGGAGCATATTTTGAAATGTTCCGCCGTGACAGAGGACGTCTGTTTGATATCCGCAAGAGAATGAACACCTGTCCTCTTGGCGCGGGAGCTCTTGCAGGAACTACCTATCCGCTGGACAGAGAATACACCGCACAGCTTCTGGACTTTGATGAGCCAACCAGAAACAGCATGGACTCTGTATCTGACAGAGATTATGTGATTGAACTGTTGTCCGCACTTTCTACGGTTATGATGCATCTCAGCCGTTTTTCCGAGGAGATTATTCTCTGGAATTCCAATGAGTACCGTTTTGTGGAAATCGATGATGCATACAGTACCGGAAGCAGTATTATGCCTCAGAAGAAGAACCCGGATATTGCTGAGCTGGTAAGAGGAAAAACAGGACGTGTTTATGGAGCACTGACATCAATTCTTACTACCATGAAGGGAATTCCGCTGGCATACAATAAGGATATGCAGGAGGATAAGGAACTTACATTTGATGCTATTGATACTGTGAAAGGTTGTCTGGCTCTTTTTACCGGCATGATATCCACCATGCAGTTTAACAAGGCGAACATGGAAGCAAGCGCAAAGAATGGCTTTACCAATGCTACTGATGCGGCAGATTACCTGGTAAATCACGGCGTGCCTTTCCGTGATGCGCATGGAATCGTTGGGCAGTTGGTTCTAAAATGTATTGAAAAGGGAATTTCCCTGGATGAACTGTCCCTTGAAGAGTATAAAGAAATCAGTCCTGTGTTTGAACAGGATATTTATGAGGCTATCAGCATGAAGACCTGTGTGGAGAAACGTATGACTCTTGGAGCTCCCGGTCCGGATGTGATGGAGCAGGTAATTGCAGGAAATAAAAAGTATCTGGAAGCGAACTGAAAAAAGGACACATCCTGCAGAAAGCCTTTTTCAAACATGCTCTGGGCAGTTCGGTGGAAAGTAACGAAAGAATCTTGTTTTACAGGATTTTTTTGGTAAATCAGATAAATTTATTGCTTTAATATGATAAAATTTAAGAAAGTACTTGCATTTTCTCAGAACATGGTATAGTATGTCATAGAAATACACATGTACGCAGAGGAAAGAATGAGGAGAGAATATTATGAGTGAAAAGCTTAGAGTTGGTATTTTAGGTGCTACCGGAATGGTGGGTCAGAGATTTATTTCCCTGTTAGAGAATCATCCATGGTTTGAAGTTGTAACTGTTGCAGCAAGCCCGAGAAGTGCTGGAAAGACTTACGAGGACGCTGTAGGAGGCAGATGGAAAATGGATACTCCAATGCCGGAAGCAGTGAAAAAGCTTGTTGTTATGAATGTAAATGAGGTAGAGAAGGTTGCGTCAACTGTTGACTTTGTATTCTCTGCTGTAGATATGTCCAAGGACGAGATTAAAGCCATCGAGGAAGCATATGCCAAGACTGAGACACCAGTTGTTTCCAACAACAGCGCTCACAGATGGACACCTGATGTGCCGATGGTAATTCCGGAAATCAATCCAGAGCATTTCGAAGTTATCAAACATCAGAAAGAGCGTCTGGGAACAAAGAGAGGTTTCATCGCTGTTAAGCCAAACTGTTCTATTCAGAGCTATGCACCTGCACTTACTGCATGGAAAGAATTTGAGCCATATGAAGTAGTTGCTACTACATATCAGGCAATTTCCGGAGCTGGAAAAACATTTAAGGACTGGCCGGAAATGGAGCATAACATCATTCCATATATTGGTGGCGAGGAAGAAAAGAGCGAGAAAGAGCCACTTCGTATCTGGGGTAAAGTTGAGGACGGCGTGATTGTTCCGGCGAAAGAGCCTGTTATCACATGTCAGTGCGTTCGTGTGCCGATCCTGAATGGCCACACTGCAGCTGCATTTGTAAAATTCAGAAAGAAACCTACGAAAGAGCAGCTTGTAAAAGCACTTGTAGAGTTCAAGGGAGTTCCTCAGGAACTGAATCTTCCAAGCGCACCGAAGCAGTTCATTCAGTATCTTGAGGAGGATAATCGTCCACAGGTTACAGAGGATGTGAACTTCGAGAACGGAATGGGCGTATCAATCGGAAGACTTCGCGAGGATACTGTTTACGATTGGAAGTTCATTGGACTTTCCCACAACACTGTAAGAGGTGCTGCAGGTGGTGCTGTTCTTTGCGCAGAGACATTGAAGGCGCAGGGATATATCCAGGCGAAATAAATTGAAGAGTGAATAAATGCAGGGAGAATGCTGCCGGATGTGGTGGCATTCTCCCTTTTTGGGGATAGTCGGCAATCAGCACGCCCCACTTTGTGGTAGATTTCACTCGAATTCGTCTGCCGTAGCCCGTTACGGCGCATTCATCCAGTCGAAATCTCCCGCAAATTGTGACGTACATCTTGCACCTTTTTCAAGAATAGTAACAGATAAACAACTAAAATAAAAAACTGACCGTTTACGATAGGGGAGATTCATGTTAAAATAGATAGCACGTTAGAGCCTGTTTGAAAAATCATTCCCGCAATATGCACGCCCCACTTTGCGGGAGATTTCACCCGAATTCGATTGCCGTAGCCCGCTACGGCGCCCTCATCCGGGCAAAATTTCCCACAAATTGTGACGCACATCTTGCAGAAAGCCTTTTTCAAACACGCTCTAGAACTGACAGGAGGTGAGTCCATGAGCGACAGAGAGCGAATCCGCCTTACCCAGTATTCTCATACATCTGGCTGAGCGGCGAAAGTAGGTCCGGGGACCCTTGCCCAGGTTCTGGGTAAGCTGCCGAAGTTTTATGATTCGAATTTACTGGTCGGAACGGAATCTTCCGACGATGCTGCTGTATATCGTATATCTGATGATCTGGCCATGATCCAGACCGTGGATTTTTTTACACCGATCGTGGACGATCCTTATACTTTCGGACAGATCGCAGCGGCAAATGCGTTAAGTGATGTGTATGCTATGGGTGGAGAGCCTAAGCTGGCATTGAATATTGCAGCCTTTCCTAATTGTCTTGATCCGGAGATTCTGGGCGAGATTCTGCGGGGAGGTGCAGACAAGGTAATGGAGGCTGGTGCTTCTCTTGCGGGAGGACACACGATTCAGGACGATGAGCCGAAATATGGCTTGTGCGTTACCGGATTTGTAAATCCTGCCTCAATGTGGAAAAATATTGGAGCAGAGACCGGAGATGTTCTGATCCTTACCAAGCCTCTTGGAACCGGAATTCTTTCTACTGCAGTGAAAGGAGAGATGGCATCTGAGGAAGAGACTGCCTATGCAGCTTCTGTGATGGCGACTTTGAACAGGTATGCCAGAGATAAAGTGGCAGATCTGCAGATTCATGCCTGCACGGATGTAACAGGTTTTGGTCTTGCCGGACATGCCCTGGAAATGGCGAAGGGAAGTGGGAAGACCCTTTGTATTTCTCTTGGTTCCCTGCCGATTATGAAAGGAGCACTTGACTATGCTTCTATGGGATTTATTCCTGCAGGTGCATACCGCAATCGGGAATTTGCAGGGGGAGAGTGCGAGTTTTCATGGAAGAATCACAGTGGGGAAAGCAGTGAGAATTTCTGGCTGGAAAAGACCAGGTGTGAAGCTGTGGAAAATGAAACAGGCAGAAGTGAAACCATCATAAATGAAGCAGAGCTTGCTGCCCGTGAGGATATAGTATTTGACCCGCAGACTTCCGGAGGGCTTCTCCTGAGTATAGATTCTCAGGATGCGGACAGGGCAATTAGTCGACTGTCTTCTCTGTCGCTTCCCTGTGCTGTGATTGGACGGGTAATTAATTTACAAAAGAAACATCTCGTTTTTGTGAAATAGTTCCTAATTGATAAAAAATTATCAACTTCTATTGTGAAAAATACATCAAAGTGTTATAATTGTAAAAAACAATACGGAGGTGTTTTTTATGAACTATGAAGATGTGCAAAAACTTTCAAACGCAGCCAAAAACAAAATCGGGCTGCTGAACGGCAATTTCCTGAAGTACTTTCTTCGGGCTGTAATGGCTGGTTTCTTTATTGATGTGGCAGTTATTTACAGCAATGTTATAGGAAGTGTATTTTCAGGATCAGATCCTGCCTGGGGCAAGTTTCTTGGAGCTGTAGTGTTCTCCATTGCTGTTCTTCTGATCAGCCTGGTTGGCGGCGAGCTGTTTACCGGTAATAACATGGTAATGGCATTCGGCGCTTTCGACAAGAGTGTATCCTGGGGGGATGCAGGCAAGGTATGGCTGGTAAGCTACCTTGGCAATTTCGTTGGATGTGCAATTATGGCACTTCTTTTTGTAGGAGCAGGTGCATCCGGCTCAGCAGATTATTTCGCAGGCTTTATTAACAACAAGCTGACGATCCCTATGGGACAGATGTTCATGCGTGCAATTTTGTGTAACTTCTTCGTATGTCTTGGTGTACTCTGCGGAATTAAGCTGAAAAGTGAAACCGGTAAATTCCTTATGATCGTAATGTGTATCTCTGCATTCGTTTTCAGCGGATTTGAGCACTGCATTGCAAACATGGGAATTTTTGTAGTAAGCCTTGGTCTGGTAGATGGCCTTTCCGTTGGTCTCATGCTGAAGAGTATGCTGATCGTAACCATTGGAAATATGGTGGGAGGTGCTCTTTTACTGGCATGGCCATTAAGAAAGATGAGCGCAGATAAATAATATGTCAAAAGCTTTATACATAGCAGAGAAGCCCAGCGTGGCTCAGGAATTTGCGAAAGCTTTAAAATCTGGCGGACAAAGACGGGATGGCTATATCGAGTCTGATACCTGCGTGGTGACCTGGTGTGTGGGACATCTGGTCACCATGAGCTATCCTGAGAAATATGATATGAAATACAAAAGGTGGAGTTTAGATACCCTGCCTTTTTTGCCGCATGATTTTAAATACGAAGTGATACCTGGCGTGGAAAAACAGTTCCAGATCGTGAAAGGGCTTTTAAACAGACCTGATATTGATACCATTTATGTGTGTACCGACTCCGGGCGTGAAGGTGAATATATTTACCGCCTGGTAGCACAGATGGCGGGAGTGAAGGACAGGACGCAGAAGCGTGTGTGGATCGACTCCCAGACTGAAGAAGAGATTCTTCGGGGAATCCGTGAGGCAAAGGACATCTCAGAATATGATAACCTTGCCGCAGCCGCCTATCTTCGGGCAAAAGAAGATTATCTGATGGGAATTAATTTCTCACGTGTACTGACTTTGCGTTATGGAAACAGCGTAACCAATTATCTTGGAGGCAAATACCAGGCAATTTCCGTTGGACGGGTTATGACCTGTGTCCTTGGGATGGTAGTTCGCCGCGAGCGGGAAATCCGCGCATTTGTGAAAACACCTTTTTACAGAGTTGTGAGCAGCATTGCTCTTGAAGGAGAAAGCTTTGAAGGAGAGTGGAGAGCTGTAGAAGGCAGCCGCTATTTCCAGTCCCCTGTTTTATATAAAGAAAATGGTTTTAAGAAAAAAGAAGATGCCCAGAAGCTGATCTGTGAATTAAGTACACAGCAGCCTCTTATATGTACGGTGGAGAAGATTGAGCGAAAGAAGGAAAATAAGAATCCGCCTCTTCTGTTTAATCTGGCAGAGCTTCAGAATGTCTGTTCCAAACTGTTCAAGATCAGTCCGGATGAGACTCTTTCCATTGTGCAGGATCTTTATGAAAAGAAACTGGTCACATATCCCAGAACAGATGCCAGAGTTTTATCGACAGCTGTGGCAAAGGAGATTTATAAGAATATTTCCGGGCTTCGGAATTATCCTCAGGCCGGGGAAGCTGCGCAAGGTGCGTTAGAGCTTGGCGCATATAAAAATATCGCGAAGACACGTTACACCAATGACAAACAGATTACAGACCATTATGCTATTATTCCTACTGGCCAGGGACTTGGCGCACTAAAGGGACTTTCTCTGACGGCACAGCGGGTGTATGAGACGATTGTGAGACGATTTTTAAGCATTTTTTATCCACCGGCTGTTTATCAGAAGGTAAGCCTTGTGACGAAAATGGAGAATGAATCTTTCTTTTCTTCTTTTAAAGTTTTGCTTAGTGAAGGGTATCTGAAGATTGCTGCAAATTCTTTTGCAAAAAAGAGTATGGCAGAAGCTTCCGGAAAAACTCCCGAAAGTGAAGGAGAAGGTGAGGTTTCCTGCGACGAAGCTTTGTTAGCTGCATTGCAGAAACTGAAAAAGGGTGATATACTAAACATAAATGGTCTTGGTATCAAGGAAGGAGAGACATCTCCACCGAAACGATACAATTCCGGTTCTATGATCCTGGCAATGGAGAATGCAGGCCAGCTGATCGAGGATGAGGATCTTCGTTCACAGATCAAGGGAAGCGGAATTGGTACCAGCGCCACCAGAGCAGAGATTTTGAAGAAGCTGTTTAATATCAGATATCTGTCTCTGAATAAGAAAACCCAGGTGATCACACCTACCCTTCAGGGGGAAATGATTTATGATGTGGTAAACTGTTCTATCCGTCAGCTTCTGAACCCGGAACTGACTGCCAGCTGGGAGAAGGGACTTACCTATGTAGCAGAGGGATCTATTACAGAGCAGGAATATATGGATAAGCTGGAGCACTTTGTAAGGATTCGTACCAAACAGGTGGAGGACAGTCATTTTCAGTATGCGCTGAGGCAGTTTTTTGATGCAGCTGCGCAGTTTTATAAGAAGCCGGAGCGGGAAACTGCTATGAAAAAAAGGCAGAACACGCTCTGATACAGATTGGGGAATAAAGGAAATCATTCATTAAATGATATGAGTGTCAAAAGGTCTTTTGACACTCATTTGATACCCGGATTGCTACGCAGCTACGCTGCTCCCGCAATCCTCCAAATATTCGAAATCCGCTGATTTACTGCGTAAATCGCTACTTTCTCATATTTGGCGTGTCCCAAGTTCAAAAGCCTTATCGTGCAAGCACGAACAGCTTTTTGACCTTTTGACACTGGTATCATTAAATTAGATTTATATGAGGAGGATGTATTATGTTAAAAGATTTTACCATCGCAAACATGCTGGATATGACCCAGACCATCGCAGGAGAGCTTTTCCAGGGGAAAACCTATCCGTGGGAAGTTCTTCCGGAGATTGGTGATTTCATTGTGAAATTGGGAAAAACATTGGATCCAGATGAATATGACTATCTGGAGGGGGATATCTGGATTGCGAAATCTGCCAAGGTTGCACCTACCGCCTGCATTAACGGACCAGCCATCATCGGCAAGAATACAGAAGTGCGCCACTGTGCATTTATCCGCGGCAAAGCTCTTGTAGGAGAGGGCTGTGTAGTGGGAAACTCCACAGAGCTTAAGAATGTAGTCCTTTTTAACAATGTGCAGGTTCCCCATTACAATTATGTAGGAGACGCTGTACTGGGTTACAAATCCCATATGGGTGCAGGTTCCATCTGCTCCAATGTAAAGTCAGACAAGAAATTGGTTGTTGTAAAAGACGGCGAGGAGAAGATTGAGACAGGACTTAAGAAGTTTGGTGCCATGCTGGCAGATCATGTAGAAGTTGGCTGTGGTTCGGTTCTGAATCCGGGAACTGTGATTGGAAGAAACACTAACATTTATCCGCTTTCTCCAGTACGTGGATGCGTTCCGGCAAACAGCATTTATAAGAATAAAGACGAGATTGTAACAAAGAATTAGACTAGAGCGTGTTTGAAAAAGGCTTTCTGCAAGATGTGCGTCACAATTTGTGGGAGATTTCGCCCGGATGAGGGCGCCGTAGCGGGCTACGGCAACCGAATTCGGGTGAAATCTCCCGCAAAGTGGGGCGTGCAGATTGCGGGAATGATTTTTCAAACAGGCTCTAGTATAATAAAATGGCTTGGCAGAAAATGAATTCTGTCAAGCCGTTTTTTCTGGACATGTCCATAAATGATTTTTATATCATAGCTGTTCTAAATTCCAAACCACATCTTGCGGATTACGGTCAGTATAGCAATATGTACCGGATAAAAAGCATAGAAGAGGTATTTTACCCATTTCCCCTGAATAAATCCCCGTTTTTCATTGTACATATTCAAAGGAATAAAAGCAAAGCAAGCCTTCCATTCATAGATCAGCCAGCAGCTTCCAATAACTGCCTGTGCAGATTTGTGCTGATGCAGCCAGTACATGATCAGGAGAAATACAAAGCCTTTATATCCGTAATCTGCTTTGAGAAAATAGGAGACTGCAAGAAGCAACAACATGCAGAAAAGCTGCATGGAAGCATTTTTTTCAAAGTGTTCGACCAGGCAGAATGCAAGATATCCCAGAAATAAGGTGAAAAAAACGTTCTGCTTATCTGGATACAGCAGAGTGCCATTTTGTGCAAAATTCCATGGAATTTCTGAAATACAGGCGAAAATCAGAAGATTTCTTCCATATTTAAAGCGGTTATGGGTGTGAAGAAATCCTTCCACAAGCAGGAAACAGAAAATAGGGAAAGCTGCACGCCCCACGTCACGCATTACCCGGTATAGGGAATAAGTGGTGCTGCCTATTTGAAACCAGGGCGCAATGGCTGGCGGGTAGTGACGCAGAAGGAAAGAAGCGGTATGGTCGATCAGCATAATCGCCATAGCCAGCATCTTCAGGGCACTTCCGCTTAGGATTCTCAGTTTTTCGGGCATAAAAGAAGTTGAAGTTTGCAATGACATATCTATGTAAGTCCTCCTGTTCTGAATATAGAGTATTGCTGGATACTTTTGGCTATGAAAGTTCCGGGCGGCAGCTGTGATCGGAATGTTCTTATGTAGTTTATCATGAAAATAAAATTCCTACAAGACAAGTCCAATAAATGGTACCGACAATTTTTTCGTAAATTTTGCAAAATATGACTAGACGAATGAAGAATTTTGTGAGAAAATAACACTAGGTTGTTAGGTCTTTAACAACGATTAAGTAATCAACACTGAAAGGAGTCTTAAAATGATTTACACTACTGAAGTTGAAAACATGTGCCCAGTAGCTAAGGGTGCAAAACATGAGCCAGCTCCGATCCCGGAAGAAGGCCAGTGGGTCCATGCAAAGAAAATTGAAGATATCTCTGGTTTTACACATGGTGTAGGCTGGTGTGCTCCTCAGCAGGGTGCCTGTAAACTGTCCTTAAATGTTAAGAATGGTGTAATCGAGGAAGCCCTTATTGAGACAATCGGATGCTCCGGTATGACACATTCTGCAGCTATGGCAGCAGAGGTTCTTCAGGGTAAGACAATTCTTGAAGCATTAAATACAGACCTTGTCTGTGATGCAATCAATACAGCAATGAGAGAACTGTTCCTTCAGATCGTTTACGGACGTACTCAGAGTGCTTTCTCTGATGACGGTCTTGCTGTTGGTGCAGGTCTTGAGGACCTTGGTAAAGGCCTTCGTTCCCAGGTTGGTACAATGTACGCTACCAAGGAAAAAGGAGTTCGTTACCTGGAAATGGCAGAGGGCTATGTAACAGGTATTGCTCTTGACGAAGACAACGAAGTAATCGGATATCAGTTCGTTTCTCTTGGAAAAATGACTGACTTTATCAAAAAAGGTGATGATCCTAACACTGCATGGGAGAAGGCAAAAGGTCAGTATGGCCGTGTAGCTGATGCTGTTAAGATTATTGACCCAAGAAAAGAGTAAGCCACAAGCGAAAGGAGACGAACAGAAATGGCATTATTTGAAGGATATGAGAGAAGAATTGCTCAGATCAATTCTGTATTAAATAGCTATGGAATCAGCTCTATCGAAGAAGCTGAGAAAATCACAAAAGACGCTGGTCTTGATGTATATGACCAGGTTAAGAAAATTCAGCCGATCTGCTTTGAGAATGCTGCATGGGCTTACACAGTAGGTGCTGCAATCGCGATCAAGAAAGGCTGCAAGAGAGCTGCTGACGCTGCTGCAGCTATCGGAGAAGGACTTCAGGCTTTCTGTATTCCTGGATCTGTTGCTGACCACAGAAAAGTAGGTCTTGGACATGGAAATCTTGGTAAAATGCTCCTTGAGGAAGAGACAGAGTGCTTCTGCTTCTTAGCAGGACATGAGTCTTTCGCAGCTGCTGAGGGTGCTATCGGTATCGCTGAGAAAGCAAACAAAGTACGTCAGAAACCATTACGTGTTATCCTGAACGGACTTGGAAAAGATGCTGCCCAGATCATTTCCCGTATCAACGGATTCACATTTGTTGAGACAAAATACGATTACAAAGAAGCTAAATTAAACGTAATCTATGAGAAGCCATATTCAAACGGACTTCGTGCTACTGTAAAATGCTACGGTGCAGATGATGTTCAGGAAGGTGTTGCTATCATGCATCACGAGAACGTTGGTGTTTCCATCACTGGTAACTCCACTAACCCGACTCGTTTCCAGCATCCGGTTGCAGGTACATACAAGAAAGAATGTATCGAGCAGGGTAAAAAATACTTCTCCGTTGCTTCCGGCGGTGGTACAGGACGTACTCTTCACCCAGACAACATGGCAGCAGGTCCTGCTTCCTACGGTATGACAGATACTATGGGACGTATGCACTCTGATGCACAGTTCGCTGGATCCTCTTCCGTACCGGCTCACGTTGAGATGATGGGTCTTATCGGAATGGGTAACAACCCGATGGTTGGTGCTACTGTTGCTGTAGCTGTTTCTGTAGAGGAAGCTGCTAAGGCTGGTAAGTTCTAATTCCATAAAGTGTAAAAGCGTTGAAAATGCCGTAAACTCAAGAGTTTACGGCATTTTTTTAGTTTTCGGAAATTTGCTCAAAACAGTATGAAAACACATGAAAAAATGACGGTAGCTAACAAGTAGCTAACAAGTAGCTAACAGACGTAGCTAACACGTAGCTAACAATTTTACCGCGAAAAAACAGCAGGACAATGCCTGCTGCTAATCATTTTGTTATCTTTTCCATTTCTCTTTTCAAATCTTCCACAGTACGGTGGGTATAAACTTTTTCTGTGATATCAGCGATTTCATGCCCAACGATCATTTTCAAAATGTATTCATTCATATCCACATCTTTGGCTTTTGTAATAAAAGTATGTCGGGTGTCATGAGGTTTGTGATCCATTCCAAGCCTGGACATGACTTTTTTGAAGCGTCCGCGATATTTATCATATGTAAGGTGAGTGCCTTGTTGGCCGTCTGGATCATTGAAAAGATAATCGCTTCCCATATTAACTGCATTTTCGTAATTTTTACGAACTAGATCAGCAACCAGTGGATGAATTGGAACTAGACGGTTACGGCCAGCATCGGTTTTCAGTCCGCCAGTATATGTCATGTTATCCAGATCCACATCTGCAATTTTCAGAACTGCCAGCTCCTGAGGACGCCAGCCGGAATAAATCCCGATCAGGATCATATCTGCAAATGGTATTTCAGGATGCTCTATAAGAGCTGTAATTTCCTGATCAGAGAAAGGAATGCGGACGATCTTCGGACGTTCTCGTTTCACACCATCGCATAAAGCAGCATAGTTTTTATCCACAAGATCATGTTTCATAGCCCATTTGTACATGAGATTAAAGAGGCTCTTCATTCGTCCTTTGGTGCTGGATCCAACATCAGCATCCTTGATAGCTCCCTCCAGATGCTCGACTCGGATATCTTTCATTCGCATATCATAAAGGGAAGAACAGTACTTGTAGGACGCAGTGATTGTTCGGATACTGGAGGGATTACCCAGAGTTGGAAAATACTTGTCCGACCATTTTTCGTATACTTCAGAAAAAGTTATTTTATTAGAATCCAGATCGTAAGGATTTTCATTGTATTGTACCAGGGCGGTCATAGCTTCCTGCCGGGTAGCAAAATATCCGATTACTTGCCTCTTCTGTTTGATTCGTTGTCCCTCCTCATCAAATTGCCATCCGAAGGTTTTTGCAGCTACCCATGGCCGCCGTCGTTTGCCAGATAGTTTATATATAGATCCGAATCCATTTGGAAGTTTCATAACATCACCTTTCTTCTAAAAAAGAGTATAAAAAATACACCTTTGCAGGTGTAAAGAAAAGTGCTATAATAATCTTGCTATGGAATGATTATAGCAGTTTTCTTTACACTGCAAATTATTCAACAGATCGCTCTGGTGCTGGTAACACTGGGGCGATTTTTATTTAGTTCATTTCAAGTTCTTTCATCAGCTCTTCCTGAGAAACAAATTCGTGACACTCAGGATTCTTACGGATTTCATCTAATAACATTAGATCGACTTCATCAGGCTCTATTTCCTCGATTTTATTATGCCAGTACTCAGGAGCATCAACATGATTATTCAACAGAAGTTTGCTTTCACGTAATGAGGCCTGGAGCATGATAATCACATCCTTTCAAAAAATGTGCCACTCTGGCGCAGGTAACACTGAGGCGGTTTTGTTTATAACGTAAAAGACCCCGTATTTCTACGAGGTCTTCACAATAATAACTTCAATCTTCTATTAATGCCCTGTAGGCGCAATTATACAAAACAATTGTTTTGTGAAGTTATTATAATTCAGTATATGCCTCATAGTCAAGACTTATTCATCAAAAATATAAAATTCTTTTATTTTTTTATTAATGCGAGACATTGTGTTCGCTGAAAGACGGATACCGGATAAGAAATCAGCCGCCTTTTTGGGAGTATAAATACGCATTTTGCTAATTGCAGTGATTTGCTCAATTTTCGCAATACTTCCTGTTTTCATATTTTCAATTTCAAATTTATCTCTTTCTAGCAAAAAGATTGTCTTTTCAAGCTCTCCTATTTGCTCTGTGAGATTATTCAAAGCATTTGTTACTTCTGCCGTTTGTTGAGACTCTGGTATTTTTGCAAAAACCTCATAGAGTGAACGAAATTCGCTTAATTTGGTTTTGGCATCAATCAGTTGTCGGCCAAATCTAGTAGATACAAGGCTATAAAATTCAGTACCAAGTGACAAATCACGCTCATGAACTGCCTTATTTGGCTTAATGGAAGATAAAGGGACAACCATGAGAGTATTAGCATTATGAGGATTTTTTTTATCCAATACAACAGCATAGTGCAAGCCCCCTAATTCGGCACCCACGCGAAAACCAAAATTAACACGAATAATATCGCCACGTGTATACGCCAATAGTTTTGATGGATTAAATTTTTCCTCAAAACGGATGAACTCGGCATAGCTCTGCAGCCAATAAGAAATTAAATCAGCTTTCTTCAAATGTTTATTAGAGGAATCATTGATTAACGCTTCAAGTATGTTGTTCATGGATCTTATGGCCTTCTTTTTGTTTTGGATAACATCCTCTTTGGTTATAGGACGAGACAATCGACCACCTCCTTAGGGTTAGATTTTATTAAAACGCCGAAGCAAATTAATCCCTCTGTTTATCGTATAATAAGTATAAAAGATAATGCTGAACGAACAAATGTTTGTGAAATATATTGCACTTCAAATATAAATGGTGTATATTAAAAACAAACAAACGTTCGAACAAACGAGAACGGAGGGGTTATACATATGATGAAGAATGATAAAGAAGAGTACAAGGGCAAAATAATTGAGTTGGTAAACTTGATTAAAGAAGAATCCGTTCTGAGGCGGATCTACTTAATAATAATTACCATGATAGGGGCCGACCATTGAGGTTGGCTCTTTTCTTATTCTATGCCCAGGCAAGCTTTCATAAATTCTTCGATATGTTTTAACTTCTCTGGAGAAGCTTCTGCAATAGCATTCAGCATATTTCTTGCCATTTGGTTTTCTGTTTTACTGAGCTTTCCAAGATTAATGGAATAGCGGTCATCCTCATCCATCTTAGTGAACATATTGTCATCCCCGCCTTCCCCAGTTCGAAGCCAAATTTCATTTACATTGAATTCTTTACATATTAAAGAAATTACAGCATCGCTTGGTGCGTTTTTCCCTACTTCATATGCACCGATGTTTCCTCTGGCTATTTTTAACCTATCAGCAAAGGCTTGTTGAGTTAAGCCGAGCCTTTTTCGTAGAGCTTTAATTCGCTCATTCATATCCGATCCTCCTTTCTGATGAATTCATAATAGCATATTGGAAAAAGTAAATCAAGAAGAAAATGTTGGTTAATTACAAAAATGTTGTTGACAAAAGAGATTAACCAACATATAATTGAAATATACCAACAAGAGAGCGAGGTGAGAAGACATGGAAGGTAAAAAAAACACTGTCAGACCAAATGGCACTGACAGTGCAAGAGTTATACAAGTAATTGAAACAAAAAGTAATAGAGGGAAAGGAACACTGGATGATCTATCCAGACAGGTTGTACAGTATTGGAGCCTGGAAGGTCAATTGTTAGCTGAAAGAGATTCGCATACAACTAAGAACGAGCAACCGGCGGATGTTTGATCATGTATTTGACTTCTATTTGAGATAAGAAGATCTCCATATATTTTTTTAGAAGCACAAAATCATGCTCTGGGTATTTTCTTTTGTAATGAGTGTAATCATTGCCAAGGATACGGACAACATCGGCAGTATTAACAAGATCTGCTTGCTGAAGGTATGTAGCAATAGCGTTACAAAGGGATTGTTTAGCAACGGTTTCAGCGGGTTCTCCAAGTTCTTGTATTGCATAATCTTTTACCAAAATTTCAAGCGAGGAACGGAAACCTATAGCAGCTAATTCGAAATTTTGATTGTATTCAGCTTGCAATGCCTGGTTGTACATGTCAATAAAACGTTCTGATATAGCGGCTAAATTTTCGTTTTTGTATGGCTCAATTTGAGTAGAAGGATACATACAGACCATTGGAGCATCATCTGTATTTGTTCCAGGGTTTTCGCAGGCGAAAAAGAAAAATTTATGACAGGCAGTGCATTCGCAAACAGATATGAGCAAACGGCCATCATTGAAAGAATAATAATCTTTTTCTTTCACAATAGCGTCAGTTCCAAAACCACAATGCGGACAGATTGCAGGCTTTTGATATTTAAACGAAAAGGAAGAGTAGAAGGAAGATGCAGATTTAGTAATGAATTTCATAAAAACCTCCTTAGGTAAGATTTAGGCATGCCAGTACCTAATAATCTAAGAATAAGAAAAAAGAGAAAAAAAGTCAATGCTACATTTATAACCAACATGAGAAAGAGAGGCGAGAGAATGAAAGTTAAAACAATCCCAGAAATCAACATGACAGATAATCCTTTAGACAACATTATTAAAATGGCTCCTTATTTGGATGAAGGAAGTCAGCGAACTGTGTTCGGGATGATGTTGGAAGCGGTTATGAGTATAAAAGATGATGGAAAGAAAGCTGGATAAAGAAGCAACTATACTGTATTCAAACGAAAAAGAAAGCGAGGTGAGAAAGAAATGAAATTATTTGGATTTAGAATTAATGCAGGAGAAATCAAAGATGTCAGAGAAATAGAGAAAACATTAGAGAACATTGAAGAAAAGAAAAATAAAATAATAGATCTTGCAGGACAGCTTAGTACTCTGACAGAAATTAAATTCAAATATTCAGCAGATGGAAGTATTGAAAAGAAATTTGAGGTAGATGGATTTGAAATGGATAAGATCTTGGGAAATATGCGAGTAGCTCAGATGCAAATTGTAGATAGCTATAAAAGTCTGGAAGCACTTGGCATGATAGAAATTACCCCTGCTCCAAAGAACAGGGGAAAGACACTACTTGGAAAAAGCATCCAAGAGTTCTTTAGCTAGTTGCGCAATGTCGGATCTGAGTTTTTGAAGATCAGACTTGGTAGCAGGTGCGTTGCCATCATAGACGGCAGAAAGAGAAGCTTCAGTAAAGTGTTCTATAGATTTAAGCGCTTGTTTTTTATCCATGGTAGCTTGCTCCTTTCATAATACTCAGGCATGCCAGTGCCCTGTACCTAAAGAATAGGAGAGAATAAAAAGAAAGTCAAGTTTGACAGAAAGGTAGGCGAAAAATATGACCAAAGAAAAGAAAGAGCGTATCACAGTAATCGTACAGAATCTGAAACAGATGGATATTGTAAGTCTTAAGTTGATGGAGAATAACTCAGAACTCCTGAGAGCCAGAGATGCAATGGAAGTAGAAACCCAGAAAGCAGGATAACAGAAGCGAGGTGAAAAGATGGAAAGTGACCGAGACAGGAGATTTGCACTTGAAGGATTTGTAAGATATCACGATGACAGAATCTGGAAGCAGACGCAAAAGCTTGTCAGAGAAGAAAAAGAAGCAATAACCAAAATGGCAGTTACCCTTACTGCAATAAGAATAACTGCCATGCTGCTTATCTCTTGGTTTGCGCTTCATAAGTTTTCAAGACAGTAGAAGCAACTTCATGTACTGCATTGACAAGTTCATCCTTGGAAAGTTCGTCAGCGGAGGAGTGATAGATTTCGTTGATCATTTCGTGACTGAACAGATCAATGACTTCGTGAATTGTCATATAAAGAATTCCTTTCATAATACTCGGGCATGCCAGTGCCCTGTACCTAAAGAATAGGAGAAAAGAAATAAAAAGTCAATGTAATTGGAAAAGTAACAGGGAAGCGAGGTATGAGATGGGATTTATGCTTGCAGAAAAACAGAACTATGAAATATGTGAAGCAATAATTGAGATGTTCCATAAAAAAGAAATATCTGTAGAGCAATCCTATGCGATTTTAGATTATGTAAAAAGAAAAATCGCACAGGACACAAAAGTTGGTGAATTAGTCAAAATTAGCTACGAAGATTTTTTATAGCTTCAGAAACAGCCTGGAATGAAGCTACAAACAATTTCATTAGTAATTTCAATAATCGCATTAGTTTTGGCTATAGCGAAAGCTGCTGGTTAAAAGTGATGGGAAGAAAAGGATGGTGTAAAGATGGAACATATAAAAATCGTATGCAAAATACCTCATGAGATAGCACTGCAGGATGGCTTCTTGAGCAAACTCATTAGAAAAATGGAGAGACAGGTGAAAAACACCAGAAAGAGCATTCATATGACAATCGAAATCACATGGGGGCAGCAGGATCAATCAGAGGTTATTTCAAATGTACCGATTACGGATTTATCAATGGAATAATAAGAAAGCAGGATGCGAAAAATGAACACAGGAAAAATATTGACAACTGAAGCTGCTGCAATTCTCAATACATCCCCACAGTTTGTACGTGTTGCAATGCAGCAGGGCAAGCTGCCGATCGGCACAGCAATCAAGATGTCGTCTATATGGACTTATAACATTTCTGGAAAACTTCTGGCGGAATATAGCGGAAAAGATGTTGAAAAAGAGCTGGAACAGATCAGAAAAAAGAAAGTTATGTAAACTAAAGAAAAGAGCCGATGCAAGGGGTGCATCGACTCAGGTCCATATGTAATCAACCAATTACATAGTATCACTGGGCCACTAAAAAGTCAAGAATGTAAGAAAAATCAGGGGTGAAATTCCCCTGTTTAGTACTTGATAAAGATATTAAAGTTAGGAGCCTAATGGTATGGGAACACTGCGAAAAACCTGGCATTTACGGGATGAGGATATATTGTATGTGGAAGAGAACCATGATGGAAAGTATGGAGCACCCGGAAAGAAAAGACAGCCAAAGAGAAAACTAACGCCAGAAGATATATACAGGATAAATCATTGGAACAAAATTAAAAAGGCAAGACTTCTGGCAATGGAATATTTTTCTCCTGGTGATATATGGGCCACATACACATATAAACCAGAAAACCGTCCTCCAGATATACAAACAGCTCAAAAACATTTCCGAGATGCAATGGGGAAAATAAAAAAAATATATGAGAAGGCGGGAAAGAAACTTTACTGGATCCGCAATATCGAAAGAGGAACAAAAGGAGCCTGGCACATTCATTTTATTATAAATGATATTGGAACTACAGCCAGCTTAATTGAAAGGGCATGGCCGCATGGTGGAGTTTACATAACGAGAATAAAAAAGAGCAAATGCCCAGAGGAAGATTTTGGAAGGCTGGCCGCATACCTCACTAAGGATGAAAAAACCAGAGAAGTAAAACAGGATGGAACCCTTGCAAAACCAAAAATCAAAGAAGCAAGTTACAGTCATTCAAGAAATATGCCGCTTCCAGATCCTAAGAAAAAGAAACTGGTGCGCTGGCAAAAAGACATAAAAATGAAAAAAGGTTATTACATAGCAGAATTCTTTGAAGGCATTAACCCAGTAACCGGATATAAATACCGCAGGTACACCATGATCAAGTTGAATAGACGAATTTAAAGAGAAGAGGATTAGAACCATGAAGGTGAACATTTACCTGGAGACGGATAAACAGTGCCAGGCATGTATACAGAGAAAATATGGATACGTGATTGAAATCATGTATCATGGACAGATCGTGACCAGGGAAGGATTTGGATGTGTGGTAAGCACATATCATCAGTGCAACCTGCAGGCGCTTGCGGAAGCACTGTCAAGATTTCATTCTTCCAGCGAGATCTGTGTACACACGAAAGATACCTTTGTGGCATCCAGAGTTCTGAAAATATCAGATCTGGCAGCAGGTGGCTTCAAAGATACAAAGGGAAACGATATCAAGAATGCGGACGAGTGGAGAATGGTTTATGGACCTATCAACCAGCTTAAGTTGGTGGTTTCTTCGTCAGTCGGTACACATTCATATTCACAGTGGCTCCAGGAGGAGATGATAAAACGTGGAAACTGAAGAACTGTGGGGGAAAGGATGGAGTCTGCGCACAGAACAGGATCCAAGGACAATGACGTATCTTGGAACAGTAACAAAATCAGGAATACACTTTCACTATTACAGAGATGATGATGGAGAAATCTATTTCGATAATGAACCGGAAGGTGGGAAGCCTGATTGGATGGAAAGAGCAGACAGAAAATTGAGAAATAGGGCACATAAGAAAAAATAAAAAGAAAAGAGGAAGAGTATGAGAACAATCGCAGTGATTAATTTAAAGGGTGGCGTGGCCAAGACCGTTACCACCAATAGTGTTGCCTATATTCTGGCAAGCCAGGGAAATAAAGTGCTTATTGTGGATAACGATAAGCAGGGAGATGCATCAAGAGGATTGAACTGCAGAACACAGGATGGAGAAGGAATAGATCGGATCATGACTGCAAGGCACCCGGAAGACTGGATGAAAAAACTGATCAGACATACGGAATTCCATAACATGGATGTATTGCCGGCAAATATGCGTCTTTTGATGGCTAACCAGAAAGTAATGTTCGATCAGACACGACCGCAGCAGTATAGGATAAAAAATGCATTGGCATGTGTGGCTGATCAGTATGATTTCTGCATAATTGACAATGCACCGGATATCAACGTATCAACGATCAATGCTCTGACAGCCTGTGATGATGTTTTGATTCCGGTAGAAATTGATGATAACACAACGGAAGGACTTCCGGAACTGGTGAATCAGATTGGTTATACAAAAGAGGAACTGAACCCAGAATTGAAAAATTACTGGGTATTTATCACAAAATATGACAAAAACAACCTTGCACAGGCACAGGGAACAGAAATGATAGAGGCAGCAGGGTATCCAATGCTTAAGACGAAGATAAGATATTCCAGAAAAGTATCAGAGAGTACTTATGCAAGAAAACCTATCCCTTTGTATTCCGCGCGTTCTTTAGCCGCAAAAGATTATGAATGCCTGGTGAAAGAGTATCTGGTGGCAGCAGGAGTTATGATGGATAAATGGACGGAAGGGAGGGAAGCCTGATGGCATTCAATCTGGCCGACATGGTAAATAATCGTAAAAAGCCCACGGAGACTGAGAATATCAGTGATACAGTGTATCGGGATGTGTTTGAACTGGAGCCATCGAAAGAGAATTTCTATTCCACAGATCCGGAGAAACTGCAGGGATTGAAGAACTCAATTCTTTTATTCGGGGTTATGCAGGATGTTCTGATCGAGGACGTGGATGGTAAAGACAGGATCATATCAGGGCACTGTAGGACAATGTGCTGCAGGATGCTTGTGGAAGAGGGACATGAAGAGTTCCGGAAGATTAACTGTAAATATACAAAAGTGAATCTGAATACAGAAAAGTTCCCAGAAGATAAAGATGGAAAAGTGGAACAGCTGATCAATAAGCTGGGAATCATCCAGGCGAACCGGTTCCGTGAAAAAAGTGATTGGGAGAAAATGCAGGAGGCGCTTATCACAGAAGAGGTAATTAAGGAACTTCGTGATCTGGTTGACCTGCAGGGGACAACCAGAAGCATGGTACAGGCAACTCTCGGAACATCAGGGACACAGTTAGAAAGATATCATGCAATCCAGAAAAAATTAAGTCAGGAGTTCATGCAAGAGTTTCAAAATGGAAACATCAATATATCTGTGGCAAGGGAACTGACAGATCTGGATGAGAAACACCAGGATGAGGCTCTGGGGTTGTACAAAAAGAATGAAACAATTACGCTCCCAGAGGTTAAAGCTTTGAAAGAAAAACAGGAAGTAGGACGTCAGATTCCTGGACAGCTGACACTTGATGAAGCAATTGGACGAAGAAGACCTCCGGAAGATGGAACGGTAATTGATGTTGACATTCAGATCGAACGATTCTTTGAAAGCTTAAAGAAATCAACAACAGAACGAATTCAAAGGCGGGATAAGAACATGTCCATTTATATGCTCAGCATTATATACAATGATGTGCGGATCAGAAATGGATATTTGAATTATCAGGGAAAATCAAATGGAATCCTGTTTAATCCTGGTAGTGGGGATGAAAAGTTGATTACATGGCAGCAGTTGGCTGAAACACTGATAGAGAAGTATGGAAAGAAACAAAAAGCGGTGAAGCTTGCACCTATGCCAGAACCACAAAAAGAATGTCCATACTATGATGCAAACGAAGTATTTCTGCCGGACATAGCAAGGATAATAAATGTATTCCTGGAAAATGCATATAAAGGCATGGGAACAGGTAATACAAGGCGTTTCAGAGTAATGGGAACGGAGTTTGCAGCAGTGCAAAGACCGAAAGAAGATGATTTCGTATTTTGCGATGAACAGGGCGAAAAAGTCTGCTACGTATCGAGAGAACGCATGGCAGCAGAATATCAAAAACGGATAGTACCGGAAGATCCTGTTATTGAAGAATCAGATATGTCCGATTCGGACAACTGCGAACGCTGCGAAAACGCAGCGGAAAACAAGAAAATAGTGGATGAAAAGCAGCAGATAATAGAACTGATACCAGAAGCTTGGCCACCGGAGCTTAAAGATATTCCGGTTCCATCAATGATTGCAATGGATGATATTCTGCAAGATGCCGAAGAAGAGTTGAAAAACTATCTTTCAGTGGCTGATCAGGGAATTCCGGGAAGAACGATATTGAAATATCAGCTCATTGCCGGTGGACTCAGAATAATCAAGAATCTGGTGAGAGATTGTCTGGACGATGAAAATAAAGATGACGGAAAGAACGTCATGGAGCAGTTGCCACTTCCGGTGATGAGAAATAATGATCAGAGGAAAGAATGGCTGAGAAATTATAAAGCTTGGGGACTTTGGTATACAGATGAACATATTGGCGTCAGGTACTACAAATATGATTTTGCAAATGGCGCAAGACTTATTGCAGAAGAATATGATCGGGATACTGTTCATAGCCAGTGGGTATCAGATAATACAGAATCATATTACATGCATTTGATCGGAGGACCTGAACCGGAAAGAAAATCAGGAATACCTAAATGGACACAGCATGGAAGATACAATAAATTCCCAAATAGTGAAAGCGAATTGGTTGAATTCTTAAAGGAAGTACAGAGGGAAAGCAAATGAACAGGGCAGAAATGAGACGTAAGGCCAGAGAACAGGAAAAATGCAGACTCCAATTGAACTTTAAGATGCAGCTTGGCCAGGTTGCAGGACTGACAGGGCAGCAGTCAATGATTCTGCAGAATTATCTGAAAGCGAGAGAGGATGAAATAACGGAGCAGGCAACGGACGCCTGCATCCGTGAAGCTCAGGAGAAACTGGAACGGGCAGAAGACTATATAACGATCACAAATATAATCATCTCTATTTACGCGATAAAGTTTTCATGGGGATTCACGAAAGCAAATAAAAAATTCCTGGATAATTGGAAATCAGCAATGGAGTATGTGAATCGCATAGGAGTGGCGAAAGCTTATGAATATGCAAAAAGAGATATGGATATTGAAGTAGAGTTTGAAGATCTGGCCAATTATAACATTTATGAAGAACTGGGGCTTAACAGAGAAAAGGTGTAAAAGATGAAGCTAAGGATACTGAAAAAGAAATATAAAAAAATGTATGGGAAGAAACCGCCAGAACAGATGAAGAAGAGAATCATCAAGTCAATGATAAGACAATCGGAATATATAAAGATCAAGGCTATAGATCAGAATGCGAAAGAGTATTGTACACGCATAGGGACTGCTGAAATTAAAAAAGTACTACTTGCGTTGATTAAAGCTGTCCGGAAAGAAATGATAGAATATGAACGGAATACGGAGAATCTTGTTAATACAACACGAATATTGGCTGAAAGGAGAAAAATACGGAAATGAAGATTAGAACACTGAGAAATCAGCTGATAGATATGACTGAAAAAGAAGTGACTACAGTTCTCACACCAACCGGCTCATATCAGATACTGGCACACACCAAAGACAAAAAGAAAGGAACTATCCTGGGAGAATATAGCACAGAGCCAAAGGCTGTTCGTGTTCTCTGTGCCATACAGGTTGCAGCTCGGCATCCAGAAAAGATCAAAATCTTTAAAATGCCATCAGATGCAGAGGTGATACTGTGAAAGAGTATAAAAACAAAATAAACGAATTAGACGCACATAAGAAAGAAATTATAATTATGATTCGGTTTCTCAGAACAAAGTGAGGTAAGCAAGATGGTAAGTAGGATAAAAGAAAGATTGCTGCAGTATAAACAGGAACTGCAGAAACAGACGATGTACAAGGAAGGATTGCCGGGAAGTTCGCTGGATATCGTAAATAGTCTTCTGGATGATCTGGAAGAGGATGAGAAAGAAAATGGGTGGATTCCGGTAAAATATCATCAGATATCAGAAAAAGAACGTGCAGAAGAATTCCTTTCAAAAGACATACAATATATGCTTGACTGCAAAATGCCAGATGACGGACAAGAAATATTGGTTACTAACGGAGAAACAACATGGCAAGATACGTGCTTCATTGATTCCAATGGATATTATCTCGACGGCGGTTATGATTGGATTGATATTATGGCCTGGATGCCACTTCCAAAGCCGTATAAGGAGGGGTAAGGAATGAGTGACGGAATGACACTTGTACAGAATGAAGACGGTTCATTTAGTGCATACGATGATACATATGATATTGTAATACACTGCGAGACAGAAGAGGAACAGAAAAAAGCTATTAAGCGTTTAAAATCTACTAACTGGATTCCGATAGACGAGAGATTACCAGACCCGGACAAACACATTCTGGTATCGTTTTTTAACTTTTCACTACCAATGATTGGAAGATATACAGTTGACGATGATGACGGCGGAACATTCAGAGTTGGTGACGAAGACGAGAGTTTTGTTGAACATGATTTGTATGTCAATGCCTGGATGCCACTTCCGAAACCGTATAAGGAAGATTAAGGAATTTGTAATAAATGGAAGGAGATGGAGTTGATTGAAATATCCAGAAGAAATGTATATTGATAGCCAGATATTTGCAGGGGATATGGATGGTTCGGAATCAAATCTGACAGAAAAAATCGTAAAAATAAGGGCTTCTCATTTATGCTGCGTATGTGAAAAACAGATACCTAAAGGCGAAAAAATGTTAAACCAAAAAGTAATAGTAGAAGGACAAGGCTGGTGCAGTTGCTATATTTGCCTACCATGTGTTGAAAATTGGTTAGAAGAATCGGGACAAGTGGAGGATGGTGAAAACGAATGAGAGAAATACTTTTTAAGGCAAAGCGAATTGAAGACGGTAAATGGATTGAGGGGTGTTTGGTAATAGATCATTCACGGTCAAACTTATTTGAATATCGAATACAACCAGTTGAATCAGGTGTTTTATACGCACCGCCTATTAATCCAGAAACCATCTGCCAGTTCACAGGTCTGACCGACAAAAACGGAAACAAAATTTGGGAGAACGATATCTGCGATCGCAAAGAAAAATATCCAGAAATTGTAAATATGAGCAATGGAGATTGGACATTAGATTATAGTTATTTGTTTGGCAAGGAACTTGGAAGTTGTTATTGTAATCTAGGTTTCTATGTCAATGAAAGAAAATGTGTTGAAGTCAAAGGGAACATTTTCGACAATCCAGAGTTGTTACAGGAGGGATATGAAAGGGAAGATAAATACCGAACGGAGTTGTGAATACACGACTCCGTTCGGATGCAAGGCAAGAGATTTCGCAAAAGAGCTGATGCTTCAAGAAATGATTGAGGGAAGTGAGCAATATAAAGAGCTATCCGATATTTGTAAGAAACAGTGTTGCTGTGAATGTAATGAATCTTGCGGATATAGATGCAATCAAGGAATGGAGAAAATAAGCAATAAGTAGAGGTGAAGAAAGAAGAGCGCGCGATTAATTGTCCAGACTATGTGAAGGAGGAAAATAATATATGAATAAAGCTATATTAATGGGACGTTTAACAAGAGATCCAGAGGTGAGATACACCCCAGGGGAAAATTCATTTGCAATTGCCAGATACACACTGGCAGTAGATAGGAAGATCAGAAAAGATGGAGATGCAACTGCAGATTTTATTAATTGTGTAGTGTTTGGAAGATCTGCCGAGTTCGTGGAGAAATACTTCCGAAAAGGATTGAAGATTACAATCGAAGGCCGTATTCAGACCGGAAGTTATACCAACCGTGATGGACAGAAAGTTTATACGACAGAGGTTGTTGTAGAAGAACAGGAATTTGCAGAAAGCAAAGGTTCTGGATCCGGCAGCAGTCAGCAGAATGTTCCACAACAATCACCAGATGTGGGACCTGATGGTTTCATGAATATCCCGGATGGAATTGAAGAGGAACTGCCATTTAGTTAATGTCCGACTCGGACGAGACGAAAGAAGGAAAAATATGAGCGGACTTAAATTTCCAAAAGAAGAAACGAAGAAAAAAAGGATGTCCCATCCGGCCAGCATTCTCGGAAGCCGAAAAGGAAGATGTTACCTGTGCAGCAGGTATGGCCAGACCGAAGAACATCACATATTTGGTGGTCCGAATCGGACTCTATCAGAGAAATATGGATTAAAAGTAGACCTGTGCCTGGAATGCCACCAGTTTGGAGCACATGCGGTACATAAAGACCAGGCGGTAATGGATGAGCTTCACAGACTGGGACAGGAAGCCTTTGAGAACCAGATTGGCAGCAGGGAACAGTTCCGGAAGATCTTCGGGAGAAACTGGCTATGACATTATATGAGATTACAGAAAACATAACAGAAGAGCCGGAAGAGGCTGTAACCATAAAGGAAGCATCCAAAAGGCTGAACCGGACAGTCGGGAGCCTGTACGGTGCCGCAGCCGAGGGAAGACTGATAAACGGCAGATACTATCTAAGAGCAGCAGACCGGACACTCAGCAGAAACAAAGACCGGAACCTGCTCCTGGAATACGATCTGGTCCGGCAGAAGCTGCTGAAGAAGTGCAGAGGATAATCAAAATGAATGTAATCGTTGCAATGGGTGTTGGCGTGCTGATCGGAGCCTTCGGTGTGATTGCCTGGCTCCTGCATGATTAAAAACAGAGGTGTAAAATGAATAAAGAAAAATACAAGGATCCCACAGCTGAATATGCGATAGCTGAAGCTGAGAAATGGGAACGGCAGCAGAAGCAGCTGGAAGAGAAGCATGGAATCAAAAGAGGGGATGTTATTCAGATCATACAAACCAGTTATGCTTCTGGTGACGGGAAGATCATCACCAAAAAGGTGAAAGCCAGGATAAAAGCATTATATCCCCATGTAGTGCAATTACAGTTACCAAACGGCATAACCAGATCCCCTACATACTGGGAACTGGAACGACTGAAAGCAGGAGGTGGTACCGATGGACAGGAGATTGCAGGAAGAAAATGAAAAGAAAAAGGAATATTTAAAATCATATCAGAGAGCAGTCAAAAGAGAGCGGGACATCCTGGAAGAAATCAAAAGATTAAGAGCTGATAAGATGTTTCCTTCCGTAGTGAATGATGGAATGCCAAAAGGCAGCAGTCAATCAGATCTGTCGGATTACATTGCAATACTGGATGAACAGATTGAAATATTGAAAAAAGAACGTTTGAACAAGGTTCAGCAATATCGTAAGATTGAGAGCCAGATCCGCAAAATGCATTCAGAAGATGAACGGAAAGTTTTGTGTTTGCGCTATATAAAAGGCTTAAAATGGGATGATGTAGCAACAGAGATGGGCTATGGATGGACACAGGTACATAGGCTGCATTCATCAGCATTGAAGAATTTTAAGATGGTATAGAATGGTATACTTGATTCGTGTTATAACTATAATAGATTCAGATGGATGAATCAAATATCAATCGGTTGCACCCTTACTTGTCAGGCACTATGGCTTGGCAGGTATATCGGAACATAGCTCAGTGGTAGAGCAGCTGGCTTATATCCAGCGTGTCGGTGGTTCGGTTCCATCTGTTCCGACTCGGTTAGTACCGCCGATATAATGGTACAATACTGACTCATACATACTTCCACAAACGTCTGGCAGGCACGGCCGGGCGTTTTTTATTGGAGAAAAAGATGATATATAAGAGATGTGGCAGGTGCGGAAAAAGAATTCCGTCCGGCAGCAGGTGTCCCTGCATGAAACAAAGAGATAAAGAACGCTATCGGATATATGATCAGAATGCAAGAAATCAGAAAAGCAAAACATTTTATGATTCAAGGGAATGGCAGCTGACAAGATCTGATATTCTCAGTGCTTGCGGGATTGATGTGTATGTCTATATGACGGAAGGAGTAATTCTGGCAGCAGATACAGTGCATCATATTATTCCGTTAAAAGAAGCATGGGATAAACGATGCGATAAGCAGAATCTGATGCCATTACATCACGATACACATTCAAAAATTGAGCAGATGTATAAAAAAGAGAGACCAGTGATGGAAAAAAAGCTTGCAAAAATGCTTGTGGATTTTTATACACAGACGGGAGGGGCGGTCTGAAAAGTTTTCAGGAAACGCCGTCGTCCCCGCCTGCCGTATAGCTTGCGCAAAATTCTAAATACTCATAAAAAGTTGGCAAAGGAAGGAGGGAGGATGAATGGGAAGACCGAGGAAGCCGCTGACAGAGCAGCGGGGAAATCTTACTGTGATCACAATGCAGACCAGGGAAGCAGAAGAAGACAGTGTGACTACGGACAAAAATCAATTAAAACGTCCTCCTACCTGGCTGATTGATAATGTAGCAAAAAAAGAGTGGCGCAGGATTGTCAAGGAACTGGAAAAGATCAATCTGATCGGGAACCTGGATCGTAACAACCTGGGCGGTTACTGTAATGCTTTTGCTAACTATGTTAAGGCTACAGAGATATTGAAAGATCAGACTTATTACATTGATCGAGAGACCAGGAATGGCGTTATTGTGGTGAAAAATCCAATGGTTGATATTCAGCGCACATACGCAGAGGAAATGAGAAAATTTGCTTCCCTGTGTGGACTCACTATTGACGCCAGACTGAAAGCTGCAGCAGTGAAGTCTGATAAGACAAGGGAAGCTATCACAAATAAATTTGGCAATATATGACCATCAAAGAAGAACTGATAGATTACGCCAACCGTTGTCTGGCCGGGGAAGAAATATCAGGGAAAAAACATAAATGGGCTTGTATGCGCTTCCTTAGGGATTGCAAGAAAGAGGATGCAAAGAATGTACAGGCTAATGTATGGCCTTATCATTGGGATGAAGAGGAAGCATCAAAAATTGTAGACTGGTTTTCCATGCTCCGCCATTCTAAAGGTGACCTTGCAGGACAGCCGATCAGCTTGACGATATGGCAGAAATTTAATCTGTGCCAACTTTACGGATGGCGCGAAGATATTACCGGTTATAAAAGGTTCAAACAGTCTTTTATTGAGGTTGGAAGGAAAAATGCCAAGTCTCAGATGGAGGCTGGTGTAGCCCTCTATGAAATATCAGTTATGGCTACGAGAAATGAAGAAAATTACGAATATTATACTGCTGGAACCAAGAGGGATCAGTCGAAGATTATTTTGAATGAAGCTAAGCTCATGCTGAATAAATCTCCACTGAAACCTCTTTTTAAAATCACCAGGGATGCTGTAATACACAGAAAAACTGGAAGCTTCATAAA
The DNA here is from genome assembly GCF_015551645.1 of Ruminococcus sp. D54t1_190329_F1. Taxonomy (NCBI): domain Bacteria; kingdom Bacillati; phylum Bacillota; class Clostridia; order Eubacteriales; family Oscillospiraceae; genus Ruminococcus; species Ruminococcus sp. D54t1_190329_F1. Next base: position 40,252 of record NZ_JADNDC010000016.1, on the reverse strand, counting down.
GGCATTGTCGAAAGAGGATGGCCAGAATGGAGATGGAACCAATCCGGCCGGACTGATTTTGGATGAATACCATCAGCACAAGACTACTGAGTTTTATGATCTTGGTCTTGGAGCAAACACCAAAGAGCCATTGCTGATGATTATTACAACTGCAGGGATGGATCTTACTTATCCATGTTATGTGCAGGAGTATCAATACTGCTCTAAGATACTGGATCCGGATGTGGATGTGGAGAATGAAGAGTATCTGGTGGATATCTGCGAAGTGGATCCGGAGGATTATAAGGATGATATCCGTAACCTGGAAGATGAAAACATCTGGAAAAAAGCGAATCCGATTAGGATGAGCTATAAAAATGGCGCGGATAAGATCCGTACAGCCTGGCGGGTAGCCAAAGAAATACCGGAAAAGATGACGGCATTTCTCACAAAAATGTTGAATATCTGGGTTCAGGCAAAAGAAAACGGATATATGGACATGGCAAAGTGGAAAGCCTGTCAGGTTGATAAAATCCCTATTGATACTCATGGGATGAGTGTTTATGTGGGGTTCGATATGTCAGCCAAAATAGACCTTACATCTGTTACATTCGTAATTCCCTTTCTATCAGGCGAATTTGACAAGACTGGAAAAGAAATTGTGAAATACATACTGTATTCCCACTCTTTCATTCCGAATCGGGAGAAGTTGGCTGAAAGAAAGGCAAAAGATAAAGTGGATTATGATGCCTGGGAAAGAATGGGATTTATTACAGTGACAGATACTCCGATTGTAGACCAGAATGCAGTAATGCAATATGTATTGGATACATGTGCAGAGAATGACTGGAACATAGAATGTCTGTGCTTTGACCCTGCCAATGCAAGTAAGCTGATGATGGATCTATCAAACGAAGGTTATACAGTGGAGGAAGTTTTCCAGAGCCATAAACACTTGAATGAAGCTACTCAGGGATTCCGTGAGCAGGTATATTGCGGAAATGTCCTGTACGAATATAATCCTGTATTGAATTTTGCAATGAGCAATGCAGTGATCAGAACCAACCAGGGACTGATTAAGATAGATAAAGATGCTACAACAAAAAGAATTGACCCTGTGGATTCTACCTTGTGTGGATTTAAGCTGGCAATGTATCATGAATTCGGATCCAGCTACCAGGAAGGAATAGATCAATTTTTGGAAAGTGACTGGTAACAATGAGTATATTAGACAGATTAAAAAATGCATGGAATGCAATGACGCGGCCAACGGTAGACATGGATGACGATGAGCTGAAAGAATGGCTGGGAATAACTGGTACTAAGCCAGATGTTGAGAAAGAGGTGACATATTACACCTGCTTAAAAATGCTCAGCGAAACCATAGGAAAAGTGCCGTTAAAGTACTACCAGGAAACGCCTAAAGGTCGGATCAGGGCAGAGCCGAGCAAGATAACCAGGCTTCTGACTGTGAGACCGAACACGATAATGACACCCACAACTTTGTGGACTACTACAGAGATGAACTGTCAGCATTATGGAAATGGCTATATCTGGATGCGTGGTACCTTTGAAAGAGAAAAATATGGAGGACATTACAAAGTCCTGGATCTTTGGCCAATGCAGGCAAATTGTGTGACTGTATATATGGATGATGTTGGTGTGTTTGGAGGAAAAGGGAAACTGTATTATCAGTACAATGATCCCAAGACCGGAGAACAGTATTTGTTCAGATCCAGTGAGGTTATGCACTTTAAAACCTGGTATTCCTTAAATGGAATTATGGGAAAATCTGTGCGGGAAATTCTGCAAGATACCGTGGGTGGAGCATTGGAAAGTCAGAATTTTATGAATAACCTTTATCGTCAGGGACTAAGTGCAAGCATGGCATTACAGTACGTGGGTGATTTGGAAGAGAGCAAGATAAAAGCACTGCAGAAAAAATTTGCAGATAAACTGTCAGGCCCGAAAAATGCAGGAAGGGTAATACCTGTCCCAATCGGACTACAGCTTACTCCACTGAAAATGAATCTGACTGACGCACAGTTTTTCGAATTAAAAAAGTATTCCGCACTTCAGATTGCCGGAGCATTCGGTATTAAGCCGAATCAGATCAATAATTATGAAAAATCCAGTTATTCAAACAGTGAAACCCAGCAGTTGGCTTTTTTAGTTGATACTGCTTTGTACAGACTAAAGATGTATGAAGAAGAGATCAATGCGAAAGTTCTGAGCTTGAAAGAGGAAGAAAATGGATTTTTTTATAAGTTTAATGAGAAGGCAATTTTGAGGACTGATACAAAGACACAGATGGAAATGTTAAAAGATGCTGTAAACAATGGAATATACAAGCCAAATGAAGCGAGGAGATATCTGGATATGCCGGATGATCCGGATGGCGATAAGCTCATTGTGAATGGAAATTATATTCCGCTTGAAAAAGTTGGAACACAGTACACCAAAGGAGGTGAGTAGAATGCCAGTATTACTGCTGAAAAATCAGAAAAAGAATGTAGGAAAATTGGAAATCTGCAATCAGACAGAAATCTCAGCAGATCTGAATATTTTTGGGGATATCGTATCTGATGACTGGGGAAAATGGTGTGATGATGATACCTGTCCTTCTGATATTTCAGATTTCTTGAAAAATCTGGAAGACATACAGGAGATTAACCTTCATATAAACAGTGGAGGTGGATCTGTATTTGCCGGAATTACCATTTATAACATGTTGAAACGCAATAATGCCAGGATTACCACCTATATTGATGGTATTGCGGCCAGTATTGCTTCTGTAATCGCGTGTGCCGGTGATCGGATCGTGATTCCGGCAAATGGTACCTTTATGATTCATAAACCTACAAATGGTTACTTTTTTACCAGTATGAACGCAGATCAGCTGAGAAAAGATGCAGATACTCTGGATATTTGCCAGAAAGCAATCCTGCAGACATACATGTCGAAGACCAAAGAAGGGGTTACAGAAGAGGAAATCAATAATCTGATCAACGAAGAGACCTGGATGGTCGGAAGTGATACTACTGATTATTTTGATTTTGAAGTGGAGGACAGTGTACAGGCAGCAGCTTGTACAAGTAATTACTTTGATGAGTATTCAAAGACCCCAAAAGCATTAAAGCAGCATGAAGAACCGGAAAATAAAACTCTGGATATTGACGCTATTGCAGATGCAGTTATGGAAAAAATCAAAGCAAAAGAGGCTAATCAGAGAAATCTGGAAAAAGAAAAGATAAAGGCTGAATTATTGGGAGATCTTGACCGGTATGGTGTTTGATCTCCCTTTTTGAAAGGAGAAAAAGACGTGAACAAAGAATTATTAGACCTTCTGGAGAAGATTAACGCGAAAAAAGATGGAGTTAAGAACCTTGCCAATGAAGGAAAACTGGAAGAAGCAAAAAAAGCTAAAGATGAACTGAAAGAGCTTCAGGATAAATTTGATATTCTGAAAGACTTGGACGATGGAGCAGCCGTGCCGGAGAGTAAGATTCCTGCAGGAACACCAAAAGATTCTACGGCAGAGTTTGCACAGGCTGCCAGAGCAGGGTTCCACGTACAGAATTCCATGAGTGAAGGCTCAAAAGCAGATGGAGGCTATACTGTTCCAGAGGATATCCAGACCAGAATCAACAAATACAAAGAGTCCAAGTTTTCATTAGGCCAGCTGGTCCGTAAAGAATCTGTCAAAACTGAAAAGGGTTCCAGAACATTTAAAAAGCGCTCTCAGCAGACTGGATTCACCAAAGTTGGTGAAGGCGGTAAGATTGGTGCAAAAAATACTCCACAGTTTGAGCGTATTGATTATGAAATCGGTAAATATGCAGGATATTTCCCAGTGACCAATGAGCTCCTGGCTGACAGTGATGCAAATATCGCTTCTACACTTATTGAGTGGATTGGAGATGAGGCAAGAGTAACTGAGAATAATCTAATCATGGGTCAGATTAAGACCAAAGAAGAAGTAGAATTAAACGGATTGGATGATATTAAAAAAGTTCTCAATGTTACCATCGGATCCGCATTTAAGCAGTCTTCCAGAATCATTACCAATGATGATGGATTACAGTATTTAGATACATTAAAAGATTCTACTGGAAGATACCTTCTTGCACCGGATCCAAAAGATACCATGCAGTTGCGACTTGCGGTCGGTGGTACATTCGTACCGGTTGAGGTAATCCCAAAAGGGGATTTACCAAGCACAGTGACATATGAGCAAACGGCAGATACTGATGTAAATGCCAAAAAAACTTATTACACAAAAGTGGAAGAGGTATATACAGCAGTTGATGAGCCGAAAAAACAGGACATTGCAAATTATTATGAGGCCAGTGCGACAAAGATTCCGGTTATAATCGGAGATCTGAAGGAAGGTATCTGGTACTTTGACCGTGCAAAGACTACAATCATGACTTCCAATATTGCTTCAATCGGTGACCTTAATGCATTCGCGGAAGATCTGACTATTTATCGTGCTATCGAACGAGAAGACGTTAAGATAAGGGATAAAGAGGCATTTGTAAATGCTTATCTTCTGCAGAAATGATGGTGAATAAATGCTGGAAAAAATAAAAAAACGATGTGGAATCGCAGAAGGTATTAATGTGTATAACGATGATATCAGCGTTTACATTGAAGATGCACTGGAGGATATGAAAACCTCCGGTGTGCCTCCTGATATTCTCAAGAAGGATGCGGATGATCCAAGAGTCCTTACAGCTGTGACCTTATATGTAAAGGCATATCTTGGAAATGACCGTTCAGATACTCGAATGTATCTGGATCTGTATCGAAAAAAAGTTTTTCGCATGACACTGGAAGGAAGTGACCTGGATGTGGAATAAAAGTATTTCGTTGCCGGTAAAGAAAAAAGATCCAACGATAAATGATAATGGAATCATGATGGAGGAAACATATGAATTTATCGGTGGTATTCCGGCAGACTTCCGCGACAGTACCAGGGATGATGAGGTTCTTGCGAAACAGAATGGTTATACCGCAGACCAGGTTGTTGAGATCATGGCGTGTAATTATTCTGGAGAATCATTCCTGGTGGATGAGTCTACAGGTGAAATTTATGATATAAAGCGCAGATTTCAGAAAAATAAATCCATGAAGGTGCAGCTGACTTGTCAAATGCGCGAACGCGGGAAAGAGCAGGCGGGGCAATGGCAAGGATGACGATAACAGGTTTTGAAGATGTTGAAGAGATGTTGAATAAGCTGGCAAATCCTTATGAAATGGCTGAAAAAGCAGTGAATAAGGCCGCCCCAATTGTCGAAAAAAACCTGAAAACACAGATCAGATCCGCAGCTAACAGAAGGGATAAATACGGAAAACCGTATTCAACAGGCGAACTGGAAGCTTCCATAGCTGCTACAAACGCAAGAGACAATAGTCTCGGAGTGTTTGCTGTGGTAAAACCCAATGGAACTGATAAAAATGGTCTTAGAAATGCTGAAAAAATGGGTTATCTGGAATATGGTGTAAGATCACACGGCCAGGAGCCAAGACCTGTACGCGCGGCAGCAGTAGCACAAAGCGAAAATGCAGTAATGCAGGTTATGGAAGAGGTAATTGGCGCGGAGGTGGACAAGCTATGACAATAAATCAAAAGATAATAAAAGCGTTGAAGCCTCTTGGCATTCCGGTGACATCAGATTTCTTTGGCGGTGGAAATAGCGAGTATATTACCTTTAATTATGTGAAGGATGGTGCAGAACTATTCGCGGACGATCAGCCTATAGAGGATATATCCTCAATGCAGATTCATTATTTCCTGCCATCAACTAAGGATTACCTGGAAGCAAAAAGAAAAATTCGCAGGGCGATCCTGGAAGAGGGTGGAACGTATCCTGATGTAACCGTATTGATGGAACCTGATAATAAAACAAGACACATTGTATTCGAATGTGAATTTGAAAATGATTATGATATGGAGGAATAACACATGGCACATATTGGTATGAAAAGTCCTGTAGCAGCACAGTGGGCAGAAGGAAACAAGTACACAGAAGGTTTTGTTGTTGCAAAAGCAATCAACTTCAATGGAACCCCCAATAAAAATGATGCAGAACTTTGGGCAGATGATGGAGTAGCAGAGACTGATAAAAGTATAAAAGACATGGGTACTTCTCTTGGCATTGATGATCTGTCTCTGGAGAACCAGGCAAAATTGCTTGGTCATACATATGTAAAAGCAGTAGCAGGAGATTCAGGTCAGGAAGGAACTCCTGAGAGTATTGAAGTCGGATCAGAAGACGAAGCTCCATACTTTGGAGTTGGTTTCTATAAGCGAAGAAAGAAAAATGGAGTTACCAGTTTTACAGTAATCTGGCTGTACAAAGTCCAGCATAGTGAGCCAACAGAAAATGCTGAGACAAAAGGTGAAACTACAAACTTCCAGACTGCCACCATTGAAGGTAAAGCATACCCAGTGGAAGTTAATGGTAAGATGTCAATCGGTAAAAAGCTTATTTTTGACACTGAAGCAAAAGCAAAAGCTTGGTTGTACAAACAGGCAGCAATTACTGAGTAAACATTGAGGGAGATCATATGAGCGATTTAAGACCAACAGGAGCTCCGGTCGTTATCGGTGGACAGGAATATAATATCCTGTTCACCATTGGAGCAATTGAAGCAATTCAGGAATCCTGTAATAAAGCATTGGTGGAGACTATGCCGGCAATTGCGAGGGTGGCAGATTACAAAACTGATTCAGAAGACGTAAAAACATTTTATAATGTTATTGCTGCGTTTCTTACCGTAGATACAGGTAAGGAAGTAAAAACAGAAGCTATTGACGGACTTATAAAACCAGCTGAAATGAAAAAGATAGCAATTACTCTGCTGGAGGCATATGGATTTTCCATGCCGGATCCGGACAGTGACGATGAAGATTCTGAAGACGAAGAGGAAGAAGACCCAAACCAGGAGACCGGGCTATAAACGTAGCCCGGTTACTGTATGTGGGATGTAAGGTGCTCAATTATAGTGAAAAAGAGGTGCTTGAGATGACACTTCGGAAATTTTATCTGATCTATAATGAGTATCTGGATTATAACGGATTAAGAAAAAAGGACGAAGAGTTAAATTTGGACACCATTTTCTGATTTTCTTTCACAGCTCTGTTAAATGATATTGAATTTTACAGAGCTGCGGATTATAATTAAGAAAAACAGAAAGGTGGGTAGCATATGTTATTGGTAATATTGTTTGTATTGTTATTATTTGCAATACTGATAGGGGCTCTGATAAAGAAATTTGTCAAATGGGTTACATCACCAGTGGTGTATAAAACCCACATTGAAGAAGTCCCAATATCCAAGAAATAAGTATAAATAAAAATCCATGTAAAAAGAGCATCTCGGTTTGAGGTGCTCTTTTTATGTGGATTTTTTGTTGGGAGGACTAACTATGGCAGGAAAGAAAATTGGAATTGTACTTGCACTGGACGGAGAAAGACAATTTTCACAGGGCGTATCAAATGCGAAAAAAGAAAGTGCAATGCTTAACTCTGAACTGAAAAAACTCAGCACAGAATATAAGGGAAATGCCAATTCTCTTGAATTTCTGACTAAAAAGCAGGAAAACCTGTCAAAGCAGACTGAGAGTTATCAGAAAAGGGCGGAGTCTGCGAAAAAAGGATTGGAGAATGCGCAGAAGGTATCGCAGAAAGCGGCGCAGAGATATGAAGAGCTTTCCAAGGCATTGAAAGAGGCTGAAAAAGCCCAGGAAAACATGCAGAAATCTGGAAAGGATGGTACAAAAGAGTATCAGCAGCAGTCAAAGGAAGTGGAAAGCCTTCAGAAGGCTGTTGAAAAACAGGGCTTGGAGTGCCAGAAGTGTGAAGGAAAAGTATCGGACTGGTCTAAAAAAGTTAGTGACGCCGAGAATGATATAGAAAAAAATAACCAGGCTTTAAAACAGAATGAAAAGTATCTGCAAGAAGCACAAAATGCTACGGATAAATGCGCAAAGAGCATAAACGAATATGGGAAAGAAACAACGACGGTTATCACTACTACGAAAGAGTTCGGAGAAAGCTTGAAGGAAGGTTTTGGAGAAGCTTTAGCCGCAAAGGGCCTGGAACTTGCAGGAGAAGCTATTTCAGCAATTGGTGATAAGGCAAAGGAAGCAGCAGAGTATGTGGTGGAAGTCGGAAGTTCCTTTGAAGCTGGAATGAGTGAAGTGGAGGCTATCTCTGGAGCAACCGGATCAGAGCTGGAAGCACTGGAAAATAAGGCAAAGAGCCTTGGAAGTAGTACGAAATTCTCTGCAACGGAAGCAGCCAGCGCGATGACAAATATGTCCCTGGCCGGATGGTCTGTAAACCAGACTCTTTCTGGAATTGATGGCGTTCTACAGTTGGCAGCAGCTTCCAATATGGATCTGGCAGAAGCATCACAGGTTGTAACAGATAATATCAGTACTTTTAATCTGGAAGCATCGCAGTCAACCCATATAGCAGATATGATGGCATACGCGCAGGCGAACAGTTCGACTACAGCAGCAGAGCTAGGGGAGGCATACAAGAACTGTGGCGCCAACATGAATGCCGCCGGTCAGGACATTGAGACCACAACCTCTTTCCTGGAAGCATTGGCAAACAACGGACTCCGGAGCAGTGAAGCTGGTACTTCTCTTGCTGCTATAATGAGAGATCTGACCAGCAAGATGAAAGATGGAAAGATCGCCATTGGTGATACTTCTGTTACCGTAATGGATTCTAACGGAAATTTCCGTGACATGACGGATGTATTGAAAGATGTAGAGTCTGCTACAGATGGAATGGGAGATGCCCAGAAGCAGGCGGCTCTTATGGCTACATTTACATCTGACTCCATTAAGGGCTTGAACATGCTTCTTAATACCGGCGCTGATCAGGTGGCTGGCTATGAGGAAAGCCTGAGAAATTGTTCAGGTGCGGCTTCTGATATGGCAGATACTATGCAGGATAACCTGCAGGGTAAACTGACAGAGCTTAGCTCTGCCACAGAGGGACTGGGAATTGCAGTGTATGATTACATTTCAGGTCCCTTACAGGACGGCGTGGAATTACTTACGGATGTTGTGTCTGGATTGACAGACGCGATTACGCCTCAGAAAGATGCAATGGAAGAGATGTATGATGACGTCATACAGTCTTCGCAGAAAGTAGCTGATAATGTACAGGCGATTGACGATCAGTTTACCGGAACCCTGAATTCCGTGGAAAATGTAGGCGCTCTGGCTGACAGACTGGAAGAGTTAAATAATGTTGAAGATAGAACAGCTGTCCAGAAACAGGAAATGGCATCCATCGTGGACAAACTGTCACAGTCCATTCCAGAACTGGCTGGTGCTTATGATGATGAAAATGATAAACTGAGTGTAACTAATGATGAGCTGGAAAAACTGGTAGAAAACTATCAGCAAACAGCAATCCAACAGGCGGTAATTGCAGCCACACAGGATTTAATCAATGAGTCTTTAGCGGCACAGGTACAGCTGGATAAAGCACAGGAACAGAAAAAAATCACTGAAGATAGAATGGAACTCTTGGAAAAAGAGAGAGAATTAATTGTAAAGCTCCAAGAGGAAAGACAGAAGGCCAGTGTAGATCCAAGCTATCAAGTTGATATTGATTTTCCAACAGAGAAAACAAAACTTTATACAGAGGCATTGGAAAAAGGTGCAATAACACAGGATGAATTTAATTATGCTATGGAACATCTAAGCGATAGTAGCAGCGAATTGGATTCACGTTTGGATGGTATTGATGGAAGAACAGTAGCATATGGTGATGCAACTGGAATAGCAGCTACGAGCATAGCTGATTGTGCAGAGAAAATGGAAGGATATTCTCAAGCAATTGAGGAAAATCAAAAAACAATTGATAAATGCTCGGAAGAACAGGAAAGATATGCCAAAAGTGCAGAAAACATTACAAAAGTAAAAAAGGATAATACTGAATCAACAGAAGACAATACAAAGGCACAAGAAGATAATGCTGATGCAATCCAAGCAACCGGCTTGGCGGCAGCAGGAGCTGGCACAGCCCTGGAAGGGTTCAACAAAACTATGGAACGCTCCCAGGAAGCCGCGGATGCTGCTAAGACTGCCATGCGTCAGATCCTGGATGAATACAATTCCACCATGGATTCTATCAAGGCTGATTTGCAGGATAAAATCAGTTTTGCTGATAAATTTGACGGTGGAGATGATATTACCACAGAACAGATGAATGAGAACCTGCAGTCCTGGGTGGATGGAATCCAGAACTATCAGCAGAATCTTCAGCGCCTCAAAGAAGCCACAGACGAGAGCGGGCAGGCAATCTTTTCAGCAGAATTTATCCAGGCAATCCAGGATCAGGGAACTGATGCAGCTAATATGCTCCAGCACATGGTATGGACTCTGGACAATCAGGGTGAGTACGGCGTAGAACAGTTGAAAGGCATATCCAAAAAGTGGACTGATGCCATGGATATATCAGAAGATACAGCAACTGTAATGGCAGCTAATAAGACCGCCTATGAGATGACAATGGGAGATCTTGGTTCTTCAGATATTGATTTTTCTGATTTGCGCGAGTCCATTGATAACGCCGTTGCTTCAGCAGTGGAAGGCTGGGCTGAGCTTCCAGCAGCCACCCAGGAATCCCTCATGCAGACCGTACAGATGGCGCAGGAATGTGGTGTACAGATCCCAGAGGGACTTGCAGATGGAATTGCAAGCGGTGAGATAACCCCTCAGCAGGCAATAGATCAGCTGAACGGGACTATTGAAGGAACAATCCAGGGCGTGGCAGAAATCGCCAATAAAGCGGGTATCCAGATTCCGGAAGAAATCCAGGCAGGAATTAATGCCGGTGGTACGCAGGCAGTATCCGCTATGCAGGAGCTTCTGGCACTGATCCAGCAGCAGGCAGCAGATGCACAGTCTGCAGGTGAAGATGTTGGTACTGCTGTAGGAGAAGGAACCCAGAATTCAATTAAAGATCAGCAGTCTGGCGTTGAACAGGCTGGTGGCGAGATGGCGTCCGCCGGAGCAAAGGCAGCCGAAGAGAAAAAAGGCGAATATGAAAAAGCCGGAAGCGTAGCTGCTCAGCAGTACCAGACAGGTATCAATTCTGGAAAAAGTGGTGCAATCAGTGCAGCTGGAACCATGGCAGGACAGGCGGCATCTGCTGTTAGGACCTATCAGAATAGCTTTTACACTGCGGGATATAACGCAGCTGCTGGTGTAGCACAAGGTATATCAGCAGGCCAGTCCCAGGTCATCAGCGCTTCAATAAGAATGATCAATGCAGGTATTGCCGCAGCCAAGGCAGCAGCAGAGATCCATTCTCCATCAAAGAAATTTGAGAAAGAAGTCGGCTATCAGTTACCTGCAGGTACTGCATCTGGTATAACTAAAAACACAAAGGTAGCAACTGCAGCCGCTGGAAAAATGTCAAAGGCTGTGTTGAAAAACGCCACAAGCTGGCTTAAGCAATACAATAAGAGCCATGAAGTGTCCTTGGACAATGAAAAATGGTACTGGCAGCAGATACGTGATACAGCTGTGAAAGGATCCACAGCCTATAAACAGGCAACCTCTCAACTTAATAAGCTTAACAGCAGTTCCACGATCAGCAAGGCACTGAGCAGCAGTATAAAGAACAATTTTGGCGTATCCAAAGAAAAAGTTACCGGATCCGGAGATAATCAAAAGAAAACTACTAAGGACGCAGAAACTTATAATTCTGAAGTCCTCAGTGCTGCTGAAAAACGGCTGGAAAAGTACAAGACATTACATGCTGCCTCTTTAGCCCAGGAGAAAAATTACTGGACCACCGTTCGAAAGAATTTAAAGAGCGGAACTGATGCCTGGTATGAAGCAACACAGAAGATCCAGGAACTGGACACTCAGATCTACGAGAAAAAGCAGGAGAAACAGGAAGAGGCAGCCAAAGCCAGAGAGGAAGCTGCAAAGACCCAGGCTTCAGTACAGAAATCCCTTCTGGAGACCTACCAGACCTATTATTCTATGTCCGCCAGGGCAGAGATGGAATATTGGGATATTGCCAGAAAACAGTTCACAGCCGGCACGGATGAGCGCATAGAAGCAGATAAAAAGTACCTGGAAGCCAAAGAAGATTACGAAAAAGAAAAGCTGCAGCTTGATGAAGATTACAATGATAAGCGGGAAAAGCTTGAAAAAGAACTAAATGAGACCATACAGGAACTGGAAGAAAAAAGGGACAGTGCCATAGCTGATCGGAAGAAAGACATCCTTTCATCCATGAATAACTATGATGCCTGGGATGCTTCCGGATATACTGCAGATCGTCTGATTTACAATATGAATACCCAGGTTGAGGGACTGAAACTGTGGGAAACCCAGTTGCAGGAACTGAGCGGAAAGGGACTTTCAGAGGGGCTGCTGCAGGAACTGAAAGACGCAGGACCAGAAGCAACCGCCAATATTTACAGCCTGAATCAGATGACTGCAGAGCAGCTGGATGAATTTAACAAGCTTTGGGAAGAAAAGCAGGAGATAGCAGACCGGCAGGCAAAAAAAGATACACAGGCTACGCGGGATGCTATTGACCAGCAGATAAGTGACACCAAGAAAGACTATAAGAAGCAGCTGGATGATCTGGCAGCTGAAAATGCTTCGGCTGTTGCGAAACTAAATGAGGGACTATCTACCGGCTTGCAGTCCCTGGTGGAACAGGCTGGCCAGATTGGTGAGGATATTGTAGGTAACCTGATCGCTGGCATTCAGAAAGCTGGCACAGGTGGAACTTTGCTTGACGTAAATGTAACTCCGAATGGCAGCACTGCATCTGGCACGGCCTCTTCTGGATCCGGTGGAACAGATACATCCAGCACTGCTTCTTCAAGCTCAGCTTCCTCTGGGACAACATCTGAAATTGCGCCCGCGCAAAAAGCAGAGCTGGAGGCCGTGACCGCAGGTGTAGCGGAAGAACCGGCAGAAATTACAGAAGTACAAAAGCTGATCAATGCAAGTAAAGCCCATAAGAAATCAGTATCAGATGCTGAGAAAAAGAAGCATTCGGATCTGTGGCAGTACATTGTTAAGAACTACGGCCGGAGCGTCAACGATTCCACAGTTAAAAAGATTGCGGATGCTCTTAGCGTGGAAGCCGACAAAAAGCCTACATCAGCGCAGAAAAAAGCAATTCTGGCCGCTATGAAAAAGAACGGCCTGAAGACCGGTACTCAAAACGTCATAGAGGATCAGCTGGCGTGGTTATTTGAAAATAACGCCCAGGAATATGTTCTCCGTAAGTCCGATGGCGCGATCATGCAGAACATGCTCACCGGGGACAAGGTAATTAACCCACAGGGAGCAGAAAACCTTTATAATTTTGCCATGAATCCGGATCAGTTCCTGGAATCCAGATCTTCCCTGGAGGTAGGAGCGGCTGGAGTCGAGAAACTTAACCGTTTGATCCAGCAGCAGTCAGAGCACCAGGCGAAGTTATCAGGAAGCTATCGAAGTGATAACTCCGAAATACTGAGCAAAATGGATTCCATGATGAGTACGATGGAGTCCATGATGGAGAACATGGCAAGCTCCATGAAGAACTTAAAAGTATTCATGGATAAAGATAAGCTGGTCGGAGAACTCAGGGAAGACATGAACATAAAAAATGAAATGGCAGCCACAAGATACACAAGGGGGCGTCTGAGATGAATATAAATGGCTGGGACATATCCGGAGCACAGGCCAAACAGTGGAACGTGACTCCGGGATTTTCCGATATTGAAAATGAAAGCGAATGGCAGAGGGGAAGCCCACTGCCGTTTTTCATTAATGGATCAATCGGGTGGAAGACAATACGGATCACCTTCCTGGTATACGGCTCTGATCGAAATGAGATCTTGCAGAATTGCAGCACCCTGCTTTCCCATATGATGTCCGAGTCGGTCACCTTGGAACTGGATAAGTTCGATCACAAGTTTTGCGGGTTTATGAGCAAGCATGATTTTACAGAAAACCCGCTTGCCCGTCTGAAGGTGACATCCAACAGGCTGAGCAAGCTCACCGTTGATTTTTCCTGCTATGAGTTTGCTGAACAGCCAAACGGTTCACCGTTTTCGGAGTCCGCTTCCGGGATGCTGGAGACAGTAGTTACAAATCCTGGGAACATCCGGACGCCTTGTATGGTAGAGATTACGCCAAAGGTGGGAATGGAACAGCTGACAATAACTGGAATAAACCGAAATCTAGATACAGGAGAAAACCTTCGGGTGGTAATAAGAAGCCTTACTGCTAACAGTACTGTGATTTTAGACGGAGAAAGTGGGAAGATTACAGAAAATGGGGCTAACAAAGCAGCAGATGTTGATATTTGGAGCCTGCCGATCCTTTTACCAGGGGAAACAAGGATTACCTTAGACAGCACATGGACAGACATGACTGTGAAATATAGACCAAGATTTATGTAGGAGGAAAAAACATGACAAACCAGGAAATGTTAAACGCTTATAACGGATTAAAACTTTTTCAGGAAAAAGAAGCACAGATTTATAAAGAAGATGGAAAGAAAATTTTATCTGGAAAGATAAAACTGAGCTATGCCATTAATAAAAACACGAACTTATTGCTTAACGCATTAAAACCTTATGAAGATACCCGTAAGGAGTTAATGGAAGAATACCGGGATCTTGAACAGGAGGAAAAGGCAATTGAAGAGGAAAAAAAGCGAGCTGAACAGGAAAAGAGAGCCCCCGGAAATGTGGATATCATTCTTAAAGAAGGAAAAAGTGTAAAAGAGCTCAACCAAAAGATTCAGGAACTTCTGGGACTGGAAATGGATTTTGAGGTGCATAAGGTATCCCTGGAAGAATTTGATGGGCTTGATATTGGAAGTTGGGAATTAGGCATTTTTATGTTTATGATTGAAGACTAAACGGAGGCGGCCCTATGCTTAAGATATATGATACGAACCACAATGCCATAGGGCATATTGTCAAATACAAGGATCTGAAGGTTGCGAGCGACGTTACAACTGGCGATCAGACTCTTTCTTTTACATACATGGCAAGACATCATGAAATCTGTGAAGAGTATTATATTGAGACTCAGGATGCTGAGTATGTAGTAAAAGAAAAGAGTGTAAGCACAGATGGATTCCTCTCCTTTGTTGCGGTACTGAACCTGGAAGAACTGGAGGCGAAGCCCTGGAGCTCCTTTGGCATTACGGATTCCACAATAGAAGATGCGGCCAAGCTTGCTCTGGCTGGATCCGGCTGGACGGTTGGCGAATGTACCGTAACCAAGAAAAGAAATGCAGGGATATTGCAGACAAATACGCTTGGAGTAATTCAGAAGCTGTGTACTGCATTTATGTGTGAAGTCGTTTATGATACCAAGAAAAAGACAGTATCCTTTTACGATCAGGTTGGCCAGGATAAAGGGAACTTTTTCCTCACAGGGCTTAACCTGAAACGGTTACAGAGGAAGGGCAGCACCTACGACTATTATACGAGAATTATCCCTATTGGCCAGGACGGGCTTACCATCGAGTCCGTGAACGATGGGAAGAATTACCTGGAAAATTACCAGTACACGAATAAGGTGAAGACCTACATCTGGAAAGACGAATCTTATACAGATGCTGCAGCCATGAAAGAGGATGCAGAAGCGAAGCTGAAAGATCTGTCAAAGCCGGAAGTATCATACAGTGCTGATATTATTGATCTGGCCAAACAAAGAGCTGGATACGATGATTTTTCTTTTTCCCTGGGAGATACAATCACCCTGATCGATGCCGCCACCGGGATCCGGGAAAAGCAGCGGATCATCAAGCTTACACAATATCCACAGGACCATACCAAAGATGAGTGCGAACTGGCCAATAAGCTTCCCTCATTCGAAGAGGCCAGGGAGAAGCTCCAGGCCGCCCAGGAAATTATTAACACCGTAATCAGTGATGATGGACGGTACACGGGGACTATCAATGTATCGGATATTTTGCATTTTGACGAGGGTGTATATGGCAGCAGTGCGGTGGGAAATCTGCAGGGGTTGTACAATACTCTGGACGGGAGCTTATCAGAACTGAAACTGGCGGTAGGACAGATCGAGTCAAACTATATCAAGACAGAAGAGGCTGATATTAAGTTTGCCACCATTGAAAGTCTGAAAGCACTTGAGGCAGAAACTACCAGCATTAAGTCTAAATACGCGGAATTTGAGAGTACCGTTACGGATGAACTGGCGGCTAACAAAGCGTTAATCAATGAGCTGGATGTAAAAAAGATTAACGCCGCAGACGCTGATTTGAAATACGCAAGCATTGATTTCTCCAATATTGGCATAGCGGCTATGGAGAAATTCTATTCAGAATCTGGCTTGATTAAGAATGTAGTGGTCGGCGACCAGACTATTACTGGCGAATTGGTCGGTGTAACTATCAAAGGTGATCTGATCGAGGGTAACACCATCAAGGCAGATAAGCTGGTCATTAAGGGGGAAGATGGCCTTTACTACAAGCTTAATACCAACGGATCAGGAGTAACTTCGGAGCAGACTGACTATAACAGTTTGAACGGTACTGTTATCCAGGCCAAGAGTATCACAGCAGATAAAGTGGCGGTGACCGACTTGGTAGCTTTTGGTGCTGACATCGGTGGAAACCATATCGGACACGACTGCATATATTCCGGAGCTAAGACTTCTGCGCTCAATACCACCAGAGGATTCTATCTCGGCTCAGATGGCCAGGTAGGATTTGGCGATACGAATGAGTATATTCAGTTCTATAAAGGCGATGACGGGAACTTTCACCTGAGAATTAGTGCTGGCGATATTTTGTTTGGTAAGAGTAAGAAGACTGTAGAGAGCGCAATTACTGAGATCGACACTAAGGTTAATAACGTTAAGTCCATTGTTGGAACCACATACACTTACCAGGTTGGTACTAGCATGACAGATGTTCCTACAGGGGAATGGCTAACTTCAATGCCTAACGTACCACAGGGACAGTATCTCTGGACAAAAGAGACCACCTTATATTCAGACGCAACCACCTCCGTAGGCTATATCGCTACCAGGATGGGTGTTGATGGTGCTGGTGGAGCTACCGGACCGGCTGGACCACAGGGACCCCAAGGTGAAAAAGGAGAGAAAGGTGATACTGGAGAGCAAGGACCCCAGGGTGATACCGGCGCAACTGGAGCTCAGGGCGCGAAGGGCGATACAGGAGCGCAAGGACCACAAGGCAACCAAGGTATTCCTGGTGAAAATGCGCATTATGTTAAGGTTGTCGGAAGTAATTACGATTACTCACAAGCTGGAAAAGACGAGGGGCTGTGGCTAAACGGAACCAAACTTACATCAGGAGTAACGAGAGGACATTGTCTAGCTATAATCAACCCAACCACAAATGCATTAGAAAAAGCTACATGGTACGACACGTATAGCACAGCAAGTTGTATGGACGGGATAGCGGACCTTGTGACTACTGGAAAAATAGTTTGCTTATTTACTTTCGACGCATCATCCCTTACAAGCACAGTAAGAAACTTCTTGATCGAATGTGGTTCAAAGGATACGAAAACTTGGATCGCTGCACGGCGTACCCATGTGTTTATAGGTATGCGCGGGTTAGCTAAAGGCAACGCCTATGAGTGGGACGGACTTGGTTCAGGCGCGTTGAAGGAACTTATCGCTTATTACACTTCTTCTGGAATTGTATTAAACGGTAACGTTGGTGATACCGGCGCAACAGGTCCACAGGGACCTCAAGGTAACCAAGGAATACAAGGTGTGAAAGGTGATACTGGTGCGACTGGACCACAAGGCCCCCAAGGTAACCAAGGAATACAAGGAGTAAAGGGTGATATGGGTGCCACTGGCCCAATCGGACCACAAGGACCCCAGGGTAACCAGGGGCCGACCGGACCTCAGGGACCAACTGGTGCCACGGGACCGACCGGTGCCACTGGTGCTACGGGGCCTCAAGGTCCTAAAGGCGATGGACTTGACGTCAAAGACACTAGAAGCACAAATCAAACGCCGCTTTGGTATATACAAAATTTCCCGATGACCACAGTAAATGAGTTGAAATTAGCAAATACGATTGGTCTAACTGGTGAAAACTTCTGTCTTTTAATAACATGCGTGCCATGGCGAGATGCTTCCGGCGGATATCCTAAGCAGACTGCAAAGATTGATGGTCGTGAATTATGGCGAATCGGTATTAGTGATACGCAATGGAGTACATGGAATGACGCATACACCCTTGCAAATTCTGTTGATATGGGTATAGCCGCTTGGTGTTATAACAACGATCGTACTTATATTAATGGCGGACGATTGTACGCTGGTTCGGTTACCGCTGTTCAAATGGCTGCTAATTCTATAACAACTGAAAAAATTGCGGCTGGTTCGGTTACCGCTGATAAAATTGACGTTGTCAGTTTGTTTGCAAAAGACATCGAGGCATCCGGTTCTATATCTGGTGTTAAAATAGTTGCTAGAGAGATTACTGCAAATCAGTCATACTCTATATTTAACGGCACAAACAGTCAGAAAATCTTATATTTTGATGGATCGTCTATCAAATTAGGAAAAATGGGAACTGGAACATCTATACAAGGTGGCGCCGGATTCGAGTTTTTTGATAAGACGGTCACGATGTATGGTGATCTGAGTTTATACAGTGGCGATATTACCACTCCTGGCAATGTGCAGGGAAAAACAATAACTGCGACTGCAGACATGAATACTAATACCATATATGCATCTAATTGGTTTAGATCGCGCGGTACTACAGGATGGTATAGTGAGGATTATGGTGGTGGCTGGTATATGACGGATTCCGATTGGATTCGGGCATATAACGGAAAAGGTATAACCACCAATGGCAATATGTCCATTGGTGGTTATATTCAGAGTAACAACATAATAAATACAACATATGAGTATCAGTCCAATAGAGGTTCGGTAGACTGGCGCTTTGGTGCGGCAACAGGTACAGGTGATGAAAATTTCTTTAGCTTTTATAAAGCTAACAATGGAATGATTCCACTGGCAATTGATGGAAATTTCGGAAACATTTACGTTGGGTTCAATGTGGGAGGTTCAGGTTCGAAGACTGCTGTAGGAGTTTATCTTGGCGCTGAAGTGGCTGGAAGTAGAGCTTTTATCTATCACGGAGATTCATACGCTGGGTCAATTTGGATTCAAACCAGACTTGATGGTTCATGGAAATGGTTTAGTCTCGGAAGAGCATGTAGTGCAGCTCTTTCTGATATTCGACTAAAAGACGATATAAGAGACACCGAAGTACAAGACGCAACAAAAGTTATTGAAGCAATGCAAATTCGTTCTTTTGAAAGAAAAGATTCTCATAAAAAATACAAGATTGGCTTTATAGCAGACGAACTCGAACAGCTTGACCCTAACCTTGTCGATGGAGGCGGAGAAGTTGACGGACATCCATATTATAAATCTGTCAATAATTTGCAGTTGCTTGCGTATGTTGTAAAAGCAATGCAAGAGCTGAGTTCTAAAGTGGATCGGCTCGAAAGAGAAAACGAAGAACTTAGAAGAAAACTTTATTCATAGGAGGATAATATCATGGCATTAACAACATCTAAATCTATCAACTTATCAGGACAGTCCGTTATCAACGGAGTAACAGTGGAGACCTACACCGCATCTTGCAGTGAGGCTAACCCAAAAACTATGTATATTCAGCAGTCTACCACTAACCAGGAGTTACGGAAAGAGAACCGTACGCAGTGCCGTAAAGACCGTGACGAGTTCGAGGAGCTTGCATATGCTATGCAGGACGAGATGATAGCAAACAAAGGACAGGTTGACAGTACAGAAGAGTGATTGGAGAAGAAAATAAATATGAGAATTAGAGCGAGACCATACTAGGTCTTATTTTTTTACAAAATTGCGCCGGCGCAATGCTGGAGAAAGGACATATATGGAAGTAATTATTTCTTCTACAATATCGGCAGCAGTAACGCTGATAGTGTGTCTGATCAGCAATCATAGCCAGAATGAAAAGACGAGGGCGCTCATGGAATACAAGCTGGAAGAGCTTACAAAAAGAGTGGATAAGCACAACAACACCATAGAGCGAACTTATAATCTGGAACAGAGGATGGCTGTATCAGAAGAACAGATTCGGGTAGCAAATCATAGAATTGCAGATTTGGAACATGATCATAAGGAGGATTAACTGTATGAACATTAATGTAAATGAAATTATGAACTATGTAACCTATGCTCTGATCGCATTTGGCTTGATGGCCTTTGTGGTGTCTCTTATTGTGCAGGCAATAAAAGACCTACCGTGGTTCAAAAAATTACCAACCAGTGCAGTTGCTCTTATCACATCCTTTATTGTATGCACTGCTACAATGGTTGCTTTTTGCGAATATTTTAAAATTGTGATTGAATGGTACTATGTGTTTGCTGCAATTATTGCATCATTCGTGATTTATATGGTAGCAACTGGAGGCTGGGAAAGAGTAAAGACAATCTGGGATAAGACAAAGTACAAAAAAATGAGGGCGAGTGATCGCTCTCATTTTTGAAAGGAGAACTTTGACATGAAATATTTTATCTGTGTAGGTCACGCGAACTATGGCGGTGGCGTCATCTCATCTGCAGATGGTACTAGCAAGGGTGGTGTGAATGAATATAAATACAACAAAGAACTGGCGCCCTATGTGTGCAAATGGCTTAAGGTAGCAGGACATGAGGCAACCTTGTGTATTGCTCCGGAAGGTCAGCTGCATTCCCTGAATGATGAAATCAAGTATTTCATTGAAGAAGAGAATAAACAGAACTATGATCTGTCAGTCCAGCTTCATCTGAATGCCTTTAATGGAGAGGCATATGGCTGCGAAGCATACTGTTACAATGCAAATGGTCTTCCGGAAGCCCAGCGGATCAGTGCGAAGCTCGGCACTGTCTGGCATGACAGAGGAGCTGAAGAACGTCCCGGACTGTACTGGACCAGAAAGACCAAGGCAAAAGCTGTCCTGGTAGAATCTTTCTTCTGTGATAACAAGGACGATTATGCCAAAGCGAAAAAACTTGGTATGGATGCTCACGGAAAGCTGATCGCAGAGGGCATTCTGGGAAAAACGATCACAATTGCGCCGGCGCAACCGAAAGCAAAGTATTACATCCAGGCTGGAGCCTACGGAACAAAAGAAAATGCAGATGTGATGGTGAAAGTACTTAAGAAAAAGGGGTTTTCAGCAAGTATCCGCAAAGTAGCCGGCTCCGTCCCATACCGTGTCCAGGTCGGCACATACAGAACAAAGAAGGCTGCCAATAAGGTGGTAAAGAAACTGAAGGCAGTAGACTTCCAGGTATTGGTGAAGAGCCTGTAATGTCGAAATTCGTCGTACTATCTCGCACGATAGTGCGTGACAGATGGGAAAGAATCTGGTACATTAAATATATCCCTCAAATAAGAAAAAGTCCTTACAATCATGCAGCTGCCCGCAGAAGAGTGAGGGCTTTTCTTCTTATATAAAATAACATGGTTGAAGCTGTATAGAATAATACAAAAATGAATACGTAACATACTGGTAGCTAACAAAAATCGCGAAAACCCATTAAAATAAGGCACTACAGTTTCTGTAGAGGAAGCTGCTAAGGCTGGTAAGTTCTAATAATTGAATAAACTATAATTGCTATATAGCAATAAAATTGGGCACTCTGTACAAAATACAGGGTGCTCATTTTTTATCCATAAAGTTAACATGCAGGCTCTGCCTGCGTCATGCCCACACAAACAATTTCGCGTGGGCAAAATGAGAGTGGAATTCTGAATGCATATATATAATGATACCAGTGTCAAAAGGTCAAAAAAGCTGTTCGTGCTTGCACGATAAGGCTTTTGAGCTTGGGACACGCCAAATATGAGAAAGTAGCGATTTACGCAGTAAATCAGCGGATTTCGAATATTTGGAGGATTGCGGGAGCAGCGTAGCTGCGTAGCAATCCGGGTATCAAATGAGTGTCAAAAGACCTTTTGACACTCATATCATATAATGTGGATGCTAAAATCTGACTTCTATTCACAGAAATTTTCACAAACCCATCAAATCTCCCTCACAATTTCATCACAGATTTCAGGTATATTAATAATCAAACAAAGGCGATAACCTTTTTAATCGTATAGATCATATTTTCTTTTTCATACTTGCCAGGACTTTTTGATAAGTCCTGGCCCTCCTTTTTTTCTGGAACAAAATCAGCCCGACAGATTCCATTGACGAAAACATAATTCTATGGTAAAACTTTACTATGCCAATACATTACAGGAGGTTGACCCGAAATGGCAAAAGAAGCAAAGACAAATGCAATGCGAATGCTGGACAGACAGAAGGTAAAGTATGAAACACTTGCCTATGAATGTGACGAATTTATTGACGGAATCCATTGTGCAGACATTACAGGTGCACCATATGAACAGTCCTTTAAGACACTTGTTATGGAAGGGAAAAGCGGCGGATATTATGTATTTGTAGTCCCGATTGAGAAAGAAGTGGATCGTAAGGCAGCTGCCAAAGCAGTAGGAGAGAAGGCAGTTGATATGATCCATGTGAAAGATATTACGAAGATCACAGGTTATGTTCGCGGTGGCTGTAGCCCTATTGGAATGAAGAAACCTTTTCCCACTGTTTTTGACGCTTCAGCAGGAAATTTTCAAGAAATTTATGTAAGCGGGGGGAGAATCGGTCTGACCTTGAAAGTGCCAGTTGCGGATCTTTTGAAAGTGACAGGCGGCAAACTGGCTGCAATCACAGCAGAAGAGTAAGAAACATATATTTTACAGAAAACAAAGCGAAATATGCTAAAATACTTATAAAGAAAACACTGCATGCTGCTATATGCCAAATGCCTTTTTCAAACACACTCTGGCACAGTCAGCAGTGCGAATCAGAAACAAATGATAAAGTGTTCCTGATAAGGGGTCGGTAAGCAAAAGCCACCAGCAAATGTATTATATTAAGCTCGCAAGACGAGCAGCAAGGAGGATTTATGAGAGAAGGAAAGAAGTTTAAGAAACTATTGATCGGGGTCGCAGCGGCTGCTATGACCATGCTTTGTACCTTGCCGGTATCAGCGGCAACCAAATCGTTTAAACCAATCACAGTAAAAGCAGGCAGATGTATTCATTTATTGAATACCAATATTCAGTCAAATGCGATTACGAATTACAGTTACCGCATTCAGCCGCAGAGTTCCGGTACCAGATATGATATTGTATATGCATATGGCGGAGAAGCAGAAGCTTTGAAGGGCGCCAGAACAGATTCCGGCCAGATCATTAACAACACATACATTAAGAGCAGCACCTCTTCCAATCAGGGAATGATCGCCTGCCTTAAGGTTACATCAGGTTCTGTGAAGCTTAGCGTGAAAATTACCTCACCGAATGCCAAGAGCAAGATTACAGCAGCATACCAGAGCTCCAGCCATAGTCCACTGAAGAACACAAGGACCATCAAGAAAGGTCAGTGGATCAAGATGACAAGAACCGGAAGCAATCTTTCTACTTTACCATTAATTGTTGCGGCTAAAAAGGGTGCTAACATTAATCGCAGATTAAACACAACCTCTTATGAAAATTACAGCTTCAAGTCCAAGTATGTGGCATTCAGACGCTACACCAATAAGAAGGGCGGCAAACTCTATAAGAGAAAATATCTGACTACCAATGGAAGCACCAAGTATCATTTTATGCTGATTCCACAGAGCTCTGCCGGAAGATCTTATACAGGTGTTCTGACCACGAAGAAAGGCAATGTAACTTATTACTATCCGTCTGATTATATCAAGGTAAGCGGATATGCAGGAAACAGTAAATAAACCCTGAACCCATTTTCAAACATGCTCTAGAAAAGCAAACAGCAATATCTGCGAAAAGCTCCTCCTGTCAGTTGATTTGACAGGAGGAGCTTTTTAAGAATGTGTTTGGAAAATTTGCGTCGTATATCTTGCGGAAAGACTTTTCAAACGCGTTTTAATTATCTTGAGCGTCTTCTTCAGTAATCTCAAAGACATGGCGCTTTTTAGCCATCTCATCACTTGCAAGATATTCGTCATAAGTAGTGATCTTGTCAATCATAGTACCATTTGGAAGAATTTCCATAATACGGTTTGCAGTTGTCTGAACAAACTGATGATCATGAGAGGTGAAAAGAATTACCCCCGGGAATTTGATCAGACCATTGTTCAATGCAGTGATGGACTCCATATCCAGATGGTTAGTAGGCTCATCCAGAATCAGGATGTTGGCACCGGAAATCATCATTTTGGAAAGAAGGCAGCGAACCTTCTCACCACCGGAAAGTACGCGGACACGTTTCACACCATCCTCACCAGGGAAGAGCATACGTCCAAGGAAACCACGTACATAAGTGGCGTCCTTGATCTCAGAATACTGTGTCAGCCAGTCTGTGATCGTAAGGTCGTTATCGAATTCCTGAGTATTGTCTTTGGGAAAATAAGCCTGGGTGGTAGTGATTCCCCATTTGTAATTACCTTCATCCGGTTCCATTTCTCCAGTAATGATCTTGAAGAAAGTAGTGATCGCCTGCTCATTGGCACCAACGAAAGCAACCTTGTCCTCACGTCCAAGAGTGAAGGAAATGTTATCCAGAACCTTCACGCCATCAATGGTTTTGGAAAGATTTTCGACCATGAGAACTTCATTTCCAATTTCACGGTTCGGGCGGAAATCAATGTATGGATATTTACGGCTGGAAGGACGCATGTCATCCAGCTGGATTTTCTCAAGGGCTCTCTTACGGGAGGTTGCCTGCTTGGACTTGGAAGCGTTAGCACTGAATCGGGAAATAAATTCCTGGAGCTCTTTAATTTTCTCTTCTTTTTTCTTATTTGCTTCTTTCATCTGCTTGATCAGAAGCTGGCTGGATTCATACCAGAAATCATAGTTACCAGCGTACAGCTGAATTTTGCCATAATCAATATCAGCAGTCTGTGTACAAACCTTGTTCAGGAAGTAACGGTCATGGGATACCACGATAACAGTATTATCAAAATTGATCAGGAATTCTTCAAGCCACTCAATCGCGGGAAGATCCAGATGGTTGGTAGGCTCATCCAGCAGCAGAATGTCAGGATTTCCGAAAAGTGCCTGTGCAAGAAGAACCTTGACCTTCATGCTACCGGTCAGGTCAGCCATCTGTGCATAGTGGAATTCAGTGTCAATTCCAAGACCGTTCAGAAGAGTAGCAGCATCGGATTCTGCTTCCCATCCGTTCATCTCTGCGAATTCACCTTCAAGCTCACTGGCACGGATTCCGTCTTCGTCGGTAAAATCCTCCTTGGCGTAAATGGCTTCCTTCTCTTTCATGATCTCATAGAGACGAAGGTTACCCATAATTACAGTGTCGAGAACTGTATAGGCATCATATTTGAAGTGATCCTGCTGTAAAAAAGAGAGACGCTGTCCTGGTGTGATCACAATGTCGCCCTTGGTAGGCTCCAGCTGACCGGAAAGAATCTTCAGAAATGTAGATTTTCCTGCACCGTTGGCGCCAATAAGTCCGTAGCAGTTTCCTTCTGTAAATTTGATATTAACATCTTCGAAAAGAGCTTTCTTTCCAACTCGCAAAGTAATATTGTTTGCTGAAATCATATTTTCCTCCTATATTAAAACGTTATCCTTATAAATGCACATATAATAATAAGTATAGCCGATTTTCATTTTATCGTAAACTGGCAAATTTGCAACAATTATTTCTTGTTTAAAGGCTGTTTTACAGCAGAAACATGGAGAAAACTTACAAAACCCAAAAACCTTAGACTTTACAAAAAAAAAAGCCGCTGTTATAATGGCTGAATATAATGCCAGAATGAATAAAAGCTCCGGAAGTTTTTTCTAAAAGGTGGTGTACGGTGCTGCTTCCCTGGCATTCAACTGGAGGAAAAATTATGCCGAAGAAACAGATATATCTTACCGGTTTTATGGGAACCGGTAAAAGTATGATCCTGAATTGCCTGCATGAGGTATGCGGTTTTGACAAAATTGAGATGGATGAGCAGATTGTTCAGGAACAGGGAATGAGCATTCCAGAAATTTTTGAAAAAAAAGGGGAAGAATATTTTCGGAATCTGGAGACCGAACTTGTAAAAAAAATTTCTGCCATGGATAATATCGTAGTATCGTGTGGCGGAGGAACTGTAATGCGTCAGTGCAATGTAGATGAGATGAAGAAGAATGGAACAATTGTTCTTTTGACAGCAGAACCAGAGACTGTTTACGAAAGAGTGAAAGGCAGCCACAACAGACCTCTTCTGGAAAAAAATATGAATCCGGAATACATAAAAGAATTGATGGAGGCAAGGCGTCCCAAGTATGAAGCTGCTGCAGACTTTGTTATAAAAACAGACAATCGGACAGCGGAAGAAATCTGCCTGGAAATAAATAAACGTCTAAAAACAGTCGATAACTAAAAATAGTGTGAAATTAATGTTAAAAAAATTAAAAAACTATTGAAATAGAAGTTGAAAATTGCTATAATTTGAACATACTGGGAGGGGAAGAGAAGAAAAGGGACATAATATAAGAATCAGTATGATTTGTGTCCAGTAAGGAGAAGGTACAGACATGTTTATTACAAGAGAGTGCGATTACGCAGCAAGAGTTCTTCGGGCACTGTCAGGGGAAACTCGCCTTAGCGTTAATGAAATCTGCGAGAAGGAATCCATTACCGCTCCCTTTGCCTATAAGATACTAAAGAAACTTCAGAAAGCCGGTATTGTGAAAGGATATCGCGGAGTCCATGGTGGATATGCCATGAATAAATCACTTGGTGAACTGACTCTGTTTGACGTATATAAGGCTATTGACCCGGATTTGTTCATTATAGAATGTATGGCTTCAGGTTATGAGTGTCCAACAGATGGAAAAGGAGATCATCTTCCTTGCTACATGCACAGAGAACTCTGTGAGATTCAGCAGGGGGTGTGGGAACTGCTTAAGAGAAAATCCCTTTAGGAAGTTCTCATGCCGGAAATGTAATATGCTAAAAAGCTGGTCAGACTCCATAAAGGAGTATCTGGCTGGCTTTTTTTATGCTTACTGGTAATCTTTGTATGTGATAATATACAAAAATCAAAATAGACATCATTGGAAGATTATGCTATAATGTCATATGGACTTTTAGACACATTGTGTCTAGAAATATTATTTTCATCATACCTTTAAGGAGGAAAAACAAACTATGGCAAGAAAGATGAAAACCATGGATGGTAACCATGCAGCCGCTCATGCATCATACGCTTTTTCTGATGTAGCTGCAATTTACCCGATCACCCCTTCATCTGTTATGGCTGAGGCTACAGACGAGTGGGCAACCCAGGGAAGAAAGAACATCTTTGGACAGGAAGTACAGGTAACAGAGATGCAGTCTGAGGCTGGTGCTGCTGGTGCAGTACACGGATCTCTTGCAGCTGGTGCCCTTACTACTACCTATACAGCATCCCAGGGTCTGTTACTGATGATCCCGAACCTTTACAAGATCGCTGGTGAGCAGCTTCCGGGTGTATTCAACGTATCCGCTCGTGCACTTGCTTCCCACGCACTTTCCATTTTCGGAGATCATTCCGATGTTATGGCCTGTCGTCAGACTGGTTGCGCAATGCTGTGTGAGTCTTCCGTACAGGAAGTTATGGACCTTACTCCGGTAGCACATCTTGCAGCAATCAAGGGAAAAGTTCCGTTCATTAACTTCTTCGACGGATTCCGTACATCTCACGAGATCCAGAAGATTGAGACATGGGACTATGAAGACCTGAAAGATATGGCAGATATGGACGCTATTCAGGCATTCCGTGATCACGCACTGAATCCGAACCATCCATGTCAGAGAGGCTCCGCTCAGAACCCGGATATCTTCTTCCAGGCAAGAGAGGCATGTAACCCATACTACGATGCTCTTCCGGCAGTCGTACAGGAGTACATGGACAAAGTTAACGCTAAGATCGGTACTGATTACAAGCTGTTCAACTACTATGGAGCAGCAGATGCAGAGCACGTTATCGTAGCTATGGGTTCTGTAAATGATACCATCGAGGAGACAATCGACTACTTAATGGCAGCTGGCAGAAAAGTTGGTGTTGTTAAAGTTCGTCTTTACAGACCATTCTGCGCACAGGCTCTTATCGATGCTATTCCTGAGACAGTTAAACAGATCACAGTTCTGGACAGAACAAAAGAGCCAGGAGCTCAGGGCGAGCCTCTGTATCTTGATGTTGTTGCTGCACTTAAGAACAGCAAATTTGACGGCGTTAAGATCTTCACCGGACGTTACGGACTTGGTTCCAAGGACACAACACCGGCTCAGATCGTAGCTGTTTATGACAATACTGAGAAAGAGAAATTTACTCTTGGTATCGTTGATGATGTTACAAACCTTTCCCTTGAGACAGGCGCTCCGCTTGTAACTACTCCAGAGGGAACAACAAACTGTAAGTTCTGGGGACTTGGTGCTGATGGTACTGTAGGTGCTAACAAGAACTCCATCAAGATCATCGGTGACAATACAGATATGTACGCTCAGGCATACTTTGATTATGACTCCAAGAAGTCCGGTGGTGTTACAATGTCCCACCTTCGTTTTGGTAAGAAACCGATCAAATCTACCTACCTGATCCACAAAGCAAACTTTGTAGCATGCCACAATCCGTCCTATGTGAACAAATATAACATGGTACAGGAACTGGTTGACGGCGGTACATTCCTTCTGAACTGTGCATGGGATATGGAAGGTCTTGAGAAACATCTTCCAGGACAGGTTAAGGCATTCATCGCTAACCACGGTATCAAATTCTACACCATCGACGGTGTTAAGATCGGTATCGAGACTGGCATGGGACCAACACGTATCAATACAATCCTTCAGTCCGCATTCTTCAAACTTACCGGAATCATTCCGGAGGAGCAGGCTATCGAGCTTATGAAAGCTGCTGCGAAAGCAACATACGGACGTAAAGGTGATGATGTTGTTCAGAAGAACTGGGCAGCTATCGATGCTGGTGCTAAGCAGGTTGTTGAGATTCAGGTTCCAGAGAGCTGGAAAGATGCTGCAGACGAGGGTCTTCATATGACTCACGCTACAGAAGGACGTCAGGAAGTTGTTGATTTCGTTAACAACATCCAGGCTAAGGTTAATGCTCAGGAAGGTAATACACTGCCTGTATCTGCATTTAAAGATTATGTTGACGGTACTACACCATCCGGTGCTGCTGCATACGAGAAACGTGGTATCGCTGTAAATATCCCTGTATGGAATCCGGAGAACTGTATCCAGTGTAACAGATGTGCTTATGTCTGCCCGCACGCAGTTATCCGTCCGGTAGCTCTTACAGCTGAAGAGGCTGCAAATGCTCCAGAGGGAATCAAGACATTACCAATGACTGGTATGAAAGATGAGTATCAGTTCACAATGACTGTATCCGCTCTTGACTGTACAGGATGTGGTTCCTGTGCGAACGTCTGCCCAGGCAAGAAAGGTGCTAAGGCACTTGCTATGGAAAACCTTGAAGTAAACATGGGAGAGCAGAAATACTTCGATTACGGTGTAACTCTTCCGGTTAAAGAAGACGTTATCGCTAAATTCAAAGAGACAACTGTTAAGGGAAGCCAGTTCAAACAGCCGCTTCTTGAGTTCTCAGGAGCTTGTGCTGGATGTGGTGAGACACCTTACGCAAAACTGATCACCCAGCTGTTTGGTGACAGAATGTACATTGCAAACGCTACAGGATGCTCCTCTATCTGGGGTAACTCCTCACCTTCTACACCATATACCGTAAATGCTAAGGGACAGGGTCCTGCATGGGGCAACTCCTTATTTGAGGATAATGCTGAGTTCGGTTATGGTATGCTTCTTGCTCAGAAAGCTATCCGTGATGGCCTGAAAGCAAAAATTGAAGATGTTGTAGCTAACGGTGACAATGCAGACGTTAAAGCTGCTGGTCAGGAATGGCTGGATACTTTCGCATGCGGTGCTACCAACGGCGCAGCAACAGAGAAACTGGTTGCAGCTCTTGAGGCTTGCGGATGCGACAAAGCAAAAGACATTCTTACACAGAAAGACTTCCTTGCTAAGAAATCCCAGTGGATCTTCGGTGGTGACGGATGGGCTTACGATATCGGATTCGGTGGTGTTGACCATGTTCTCGCAAGCGGACGTGACATCAACGTTATGGTATTCGATACAGAGGTTTACTCCAACACAGGCGGACAGTCTTCCAAGTCTACACCTACAGGTGCGATCGCACAGTTCGCAGCTGGCGGTAAAGAGACCAAGAAGAAAGATATGGCTTCTATCGCAATGAGCTATGGTTATGTATATGTTGCTCAGATATCTATGGGAGCTG
Source organism: Ruminococcus sp. D54t1_190329_F1 (assembly GCF_015551645.1). Classification (NCBI taxonomy): domain Bacteria; kingdom Bacillati; phylum Bacillota; class Clostridia; order Eubacteriales; family Oscillospiraceae; genus Ruminococcus; species Ruminococcus sp. D54t1_190329_F1. The sequence goes on along the minus strand of NZ_JADNDC010000016.1, from coordinate 9,859 downwards.
ACTTCAACCAGGCTATCAAAGCAATTGCAGAGGCAGAGGCTTATCCGGGACCATCACTTATCATCGCATACGCTCCATGTATCAACCATGGTATCAAGAAAGGTATGTCAAAAGCTCAGACAGAGGAAGAGCTTGCTGTTAAGTGTGGATACTGGCACAACTTCCGCTTCAACCCAGCTGCTGAGGGAAGCAAGTTTAGCCTTGATTCCAAAGCACCGGATATGACAGATTATCAGGAATTCCTGAACGGTGAGGTTCGTTACAACTCCTTACAGCGTCAGAATCCAGAGAAAGCTGCCAGACTGTTCGCTAAGAACCAGTCCGAGGCTAAGGCAAGATACGAGTATCTGCAGAAGCTGATCACTCTGTACGGAACAGAGGAATAAGAATTACCCGCGGCAAGTCCGCATTATAAATATATAATATAAACATGTAATATAAACATGTAATGTTTATTATGTCGTAGCGTAAAGTGAGCCTGCGATACTGCCTAAAAAGGGTGGTATCACAGGCTTTTCTTGTGTGGATTAAATTCTGGGTGGCTACGGTGACTGACGTAGGCGCAGCAGATGAAAAATCAGACAAGTCAATATGGCGGTTACTTAATATTCGATGTACCCGATCGGTTCAGTTACTGTCAGAAGTGCTAGTGCAAATAGGAAAGCATTCACGTATAATGAAAATAACAAAAAACACGATAATAACAAGAAGGGAGATGTTTTTATGAACAAAAAAATGAGACTGTGGGTGGCTGGAACAGTTGGAGTCTTAATGACAGGCCTGATGAGCGTGAATGCTTATGCACTTGAAGAAAAGGATGTTATTGGAACCTGGTATGTAAATGAGCTTTCCATGGGTGGAGACATTTTGTTTCATCCAGGAGTAATGGGAATGGAAGTGACCGTGGATATTAAAGAAGGCGGTCAGATGGAAACCATAACGTCCTACAGTGGGGAAGAACCAGAGGCAGATCAATCAGAGTGGAAAATAGAAAATGATAAATTGTTGATGACTTATAGCGATCAAACGGTAGAATGTGAGTATGCTGATGGCAAAATAACGATAACTGCAGATGGAACGACAATGATCCAGCGGAAGCCTACTGCTATGATTTTTCAATATATTATGATTGGGATGAGTATCAATCAGAGTATGATTATTCATTGGATATAAATATTGCCAGGGACTTGATTGCGCAAACAGACGAAGTTAGTTATTACCTTGGTCTTGGAATGTCCCTGTGGTATACCGGTACGGAGGAGTATATTGAGGGAAGAAACTGTCCGGTATTTGTTATAGGGACAGATCATGAGGAACATTTTACAAAAGAAAAATATTATGCGGCAGGAGATAATGTGGTTTATTATTACGATCCGTTAGGCGATGCGTGGCTTTTGCTGGGAGCTGGCTGACAGACGGATTTTGGTATATGCTGACAGAAGATTCATCAGGGTGTGCAGATTGCAGGAATGATTTTTTAAACAGGCTTTCGTATATAACAGAGATTGATTAATTGGGGAAAGAGGAAACAGACATGAATGATTTTTTAACAGAAAAGAATAAAAAAACAGGAGTGTTAGGAAAACTGAAATGGGTTCTTTGTGGCTTCTGTATACTTTTTACTCTGGGAGCTATTGGCGCAGCAGAGAAATATATTGGTGAAGGATGCTGGGGAATGGCAGCAACGGAGATTATACTGGGATTGTTATTTTTGTATCCCACCTTCCGGGAAATCCAGAAAGCATTGAAGAAGAAAAAAGCCAGAGAAATAGCCTGTTGGTTTGAATCTTATGCCCAGAGCACGCTCTCATTTGAGAAGTTTGAGACTGAGATGGGAAAAGATGCTGTAAGGAAACTGGAAAAAATGATTGCCAAAGGGTATATTCGAAATATTCAGATAGACAGAGAAGAAAATTATATATTGATTACTGCACCAAACAGACGTGTGAATGAGAAGATTTATATTACAGTTACCTGTCCCAGCTGCGGTGCAAAGAATCAGATAATAAAAGGCCGCCTGTGCAACTGTGAATATTGCGGACAGCGTCTTACTTCCTGACAGCAGATGCGAATTATTACACAAGGGGCTGCCTGTTTTCCGGCAGCCCCAATGTTAGATTGTCACTTGTTAAGTTGGTTGAACCGCTGTATACGGAACCGTACGGTGGCGTGATAGCACGGATTACGAATGCGGTCGACAGCTGTGGGAGCGTCATAGGCGCGGAACAGCTGACTTTCATATGTGATGTAGCCGGTAGGCGACATGTTCGTTTAGCGGCAAAGAAGAATATTTAAAAGCTGTGAAATTGTCTGATTTAGTACAGGATGCCTGAGGTAAGGAGCAATCTGGTTCATAGGAGCCAGCACAAAGTCACGATTCTGCATATCCGGATGGGGGATGTGAAGATCTGCAGTATCAATGATTTCCTGATCATAAAAGAGAATATCCAGATCCAGAGTACGAGGACCCCAGTGAATAATACGTTCCCGGTTTGCCTCCTGTTCCAGCTGATGAAGACGTTCCAGCAATTCTTCCGGTGAAAGAAGGGTACGCATTTTCAAAACTCCATTCAGAAATTCATCCTGATCGGTAACACCATAAGGTTCTGTTACAAGATAATCAGAAACGGCCTCTATCCGGCATCCTTTTGTTTTTTTCAAACCACGTATCCCATTGTCGATGAACAGCTTTTTATCTCCCATATTAGAGCCAAAAGCAATGTATGCAGTATGCCATTTTCTTGTGATTTCCACAGATACGGTTTTCAGTGGAAGACCAACAGGAGCCCAGGGCTTTTCAATTTTCAGTGTGATCTGTTCCAGATCGGAAAGAGAGTCGAGCAGCATCTCTGCAAGATTTTCTGCAAGTGCTTCCAGAAGCTTAAAAGTATGTTTTCTGGTGAAATCTGTAATCATGTGGCTGACTTCTCCGTAATTGATAGAAGCAGACAGATCATCCGTTAACCCGGCCTGACGTGTGTGGGTAAAGAGGGTGGCAGAAATAACAAATTTTTGTCCAAGTACATTTTCTTCCGGATAGACACCATGGTTGGCAAAAATTTCCAGTTCTTTAATTTCTATTTTATCAAATCTGGTTTCATCCATAACAGTTGTTCCTTTCTGTTGACTATTTACAATTTTGAGGAATTTGAATGCAGTCGCTTCGCGACTGCGTTCATGAGCAAGTAGCAAAGCGGATTGCGAATGTCCTCTTTACTCTCAATTATAACCCAAAATTGCTTCTGTCATCTGGATCACGCGTCTGTTTTCCTTGACATCATGAACACGCACAAAAGAACAGCCCTTTATCACACCAATTACACTGGTAGCCAGTGTTCCCTCTACACGCTGGTCTACAGGCAGATCAAGTGCCAGTCCGATCATCGACTTGCGTGAGGTGCCAAGAAGAACCGGAAAGCCCAGATTCTTAAAAAGTTCCAGATGATTCATAGTTTCCAGATTCATCTCAAATGTTTTTCCAAATCCAACCCCTGGATCGAGAATGATTTTCTCATCTTTGATTCCTGCTTTTCTTGCAAGATTGACACATTCCTGTGTCTCAGAAAGCATATCAATGAGAAAATTGTTATATTCTGTATTGGACTTATTGTGCATGAGACAGCATGCAACATCATATTTGGCAATTACAGCTCCCATTTCAGAATCATATTTTAATCCCCAGATATCGTTGACCAGATCTGCACCGGCCTGAATCGCACTTTCTGCCACGCTGCTTTTGAAGGTATCTACAGAAATGGGAATGTCAAAACGTTTTCTGACCGCTTCGATAACGGGCAAAACTCTCTGAGCTTCTTCCTCTGCACTGACCGGCGTGTGTCCGGGACGCGTAGACTCCCCGCCAATATCGATAATATCCGCACCATCCGCGATCATGGCTTCTGTATGCCGCAAAGCTTCATCTAAATGATTCCATTTCCCGCCATCGGAAAAAGAATCAGGAGTAATATTTAAAATTCCCATTATATAAGTGTGATTTTGTGTATCAAAAAAACGATTTCCAATTTTCATAAATAGAAACCATCCTTTCTGTTAGATTTTTTAGAAGGCTTAATATTCAATTGTCAGATTTTTTTTCTCAGAAGGCCAGTAACATTCTGAAGCTGCTGAACATGAAAAACAATTTCTGGACTTTTTATCAGCCTTATATAGCAGCATAGCCAACACATTATCAGATCCATCCGTCCTGTGCTGACTGATCGCAGATAATATTTCCTCTTTTTCCTGCTCTGTAAAATGCAGATCTGCCAGAATCTTTCCGGCTATTTCAGCTCCTGCAATGTCATGAGAAATACCCGACAGATATTGCTGCGCACGGCCAATGTCATGAAGAAGAGCAGTGGCATAAATGATTTCCCTGGACAGATTAAGCTTGTTTTCCAGAGAATAAATATACATCAGCCTGGCAACATCCAGAAAGTGTTCCGGCGTATGTCTGCAGAAAATACGATCTTTTTCAAGCTCCTGTATTTTCTCACAGTGCTTTTGATAAAGGGGATGCTGCCAGATTAAAGAAATACGGTTTGTTTCAGAAAAAGAACTGCTCATTTTCCAACCATGGAAAGGAACATTTTCTGCAGCTCCTTATCTTCTTTGAAGGCTCCGCGGGTTACAGTCGTAATTGTTTTGCTTCCTGGCTTTTTAACGCCTCGCATGGTCATGCAGGTGTGTTCTGCTTCCAGCATAACCATAATTCCCTTCGGAGAGAGGGCACGCTCCAGAGCGTCCGCAATCTGTACTGTGAGGCGTTCCTGGATCTGCGGTCTTCTGGCATAAACCTCTACCGTACGTGCCAGCTTGCTTAATCCTGTGACTTTTCCATCGGGAATATAAGCCAGGTGCGCCTTACCATAAAAAGGCATCAGATGATGCTCGCACATAGAGTAAAAAGTAATATCTTTTTCCAATACGATCTCATTGTTTTCTACTGGAAACTGCTTCAGTAAATGGTGATCTGCTTCCTGATCGAGACCACCGTAAATTTCCTCGCACATACGTGCAATTCTGTCGGGAGTATCAATCAGTCCCTCCCGGGTAATATCCTCACCGATTCCTTCCAGAAGCAGGCGGATGGCCTGTTCTACTTTTTGTTTGTCAACCATTAAAAATAACCTCCTTTGTATTTGATTGCGGAGACTATCCTTTTTTGATAAAACCGGGGAAGGATTTTCGAATTCGAATATCTGCCTGCTTAATACGCAAAAAAGGATATCTCCAATTGTGATAGAATGTATGTCGAAAACATTCCCTTGAGCCTGTTAAAAAACGTTTCCACAAATCGCAACGTGCATCTTGCAGAAAGTCTCTTTCGGGCAGGCTCTGACACAATATGAGATATCCCTCTTATAGTGCTTGCAACGGGTGCGGATAATATACCGTAAGACGTGCTTTTCGTTTCAGTGACAACTCCCCATTCACCGAACACTTGACGCATAAAATCCTATTTTGCATATCATTCATTTCGAAAGTTAGTATATCACGTCTTTTGGGAATAGAAAAGTGTTTTTTCTTAAACAGGTTGCGAAAGGGTAACGTGGATATTATAATAGGAATAGACAAAATTCACTGGAAGGAGTCAGTTTTATGACAGTTAAAGAACGAATCACCGCACTTCGGGAAGTAATGGCAGAGAAGAAAATAGATGCTTATCTTGTTCCCACAGATGATTTTCATGCATCTGAATATGTAGGAGAATACTTTAAGTGCAGAAAATATATTACAGGTTTTACCGGATCTGCCGGCAGAGCAGTCATCATGCAGGATATGGCTGGATTGTGGACAGATGGAAGATATTTCATCCAGGCGGCCGCACAGCTGGAGGGAACGGGTGTAGAGCTTTTTAAAATGGGAGAACCAGATGTTCCCACTGTGCACCAGTTTCTGGAAGAAAAATTAGGCGAGGGAATGTGCCTTGGTTTTGACGGAAGAACCGTCAGCGCCGAAGAAGCAGATGAACTGACCGAACTTCTTGCAAAAAAAGGAGCCACTCTTCAGACGGATTCTGATCTGGTAGGAGAAATCTGGGAAGATCGTCCGGCACTTTCCTGTGAACCGGTTATGGAACTGGATGTAAAATGGGCAGGCGAATCCCGTGCTGACAAATGTGCAAGAATCCGTAAATCAATGGAAGAGAAAGGTGCAGATGGATTTGTACTGACTTCTCTGGATGACATTGCATGGCTGCTGAATATTCGTGGCGGCGATGTACATTGCTGTCCGGTTGTTCTCTCTTATCTGATAATGACAAAAACAGAAATCAGGCTGTTTGCAAATGAAAAAGCATTTTCGGCTTCAATTCTGGACGCATTATCTAAGGATGGCGTAACCATTCTGCCCTATGACAGCATTTATGAATATGTAAAAACATTTGAGAAAGACATGACAGTTCTTCTTTGTAAAAAGAAAGCCAACTGTCGTCTGGTAAACAGTATTCCGAAGGAAGTAACGATTCTGGATGAAGCCAACCTGACTTTTCTTCCAAAATCAATTAAAAATCCAGTAGAAGTAGAAAATGAACGTATCGCTCATATCAAAGACGGAGTTGCGCTTACCAAATTCATCTGCTGGCTAAAGAAAAATGTTGGCAAAATTACAATGACAGAGTTAAGCGCAGGAGAGAAGCTGTACAGCTTCCGTGCCCAGCAGGAGAATTTTATCGACAACAGCTTTGACCCCATTATTTCTTATGGCATTCATGCTGCAATCAACCATTATTCTGCAACACCAGAGACAGATATTGCCATTGAGCCTGGCAATTTCCTTCTGGCAGACACAGGCGGACACTATTACGAAGGTACTACAGATACCACCCGCACAATTGTTATGGGCTCTGTGAATGACGAGCAGAAGAAATATTTTACCGCTGTTTTACGTGGCATGCTGAACCTTGGAAATGCCAAATTCCGTTATGGATGTACTGGTGTAAATCTGGATTATCTGGCGCGTGGTCCGTTATGGGAAATGGGACAGGATTTTAATCATGGAACAGGACATGGAGTTGGTTATCTTCTGAATGTTCATGAAGGACCAAACAGCTTCCGCTGGAGAATTATTCAGGGAGATAATGCAGTACTGGAAGAGGGTATGATCACATCAGATGAGCCTGGATACTATGTGGAAAACCAATATGGAATCCGCCACGAAAACCTGCTTGTATGCAAAAAAGCAGAGAAAACCTCATTTGGCCAGTTTATGTGCTTTGAACATCTGACTATGGTACCGTTTGATCTGGATGCTGTTGTTCCCGAGCTGATGACTGTGCAGGAACGGGCACTTCTTAATAATTATCATACACAGGTATATAAAAAGATTTCTCCATATCTGGAAGAAGAGGAAAAAGAATGGCTGAAAGAAGCTACACGCGAAATCTGATTTAAAACAGTAAACAGGGGCATGTATAAAACTGATATGCATCGCCCCTGTTTTATATTTCACAGAAAAAAGCAGCGCCTGCGGGAAGGAGAATAAATGACAATAACTACTTTATGCTATATCGAAAACGATGACAAATATCTGATGCTTCACAGAGTAAAAAAGCAAAATGACATAAATAAAGGCAAATGGATTGGTGTAGGTGGACATACAGAAGATCAGGAATCCCCTGAAGAATGTCTTCTGCGTGAAGTAAAAGAAGAAACAGGACTCACACTTACTTCCTACAAATTTCGTGGCCTGGTAACCTTTATAAACAGCGAATGTGAATCTGAGCTTATGTGTGTATTTACAGCCGATGGATATACCGGGGAACTGATTGAATGCAATGAAGGCGAACTATGCTGGGTTGATAAGAAAATAGTGCCAGAGCTTCCTACATGGGAAGGTGATAAAGTTTTTCTGAACCTGCTTCTTTCAGAGGAAAAACGTTTTTTCTCTGTTAAACTACAATATGAGGGAGAGCTGCTTGTAAATACGGAAATTCGCTTATACTAAATGAAAATTAATATAACAGAAAGAAGAAACAAATATGTTAAAATAAAACAAAAACTTGCAGAAAACCTTTGCTAAAAGGACTTTATCGACCGTACAAGGAGGTTATACATGAATAAAATAAAACTTTTTGCTGGAGCACTGACGTTCATGACAACCATGGCTCCTCCAATCCATGCATATGCTGCCACAGCCAGTCACGCAGAATTAAATGCAGCTGAAAAGAACATTGATCTTGATAAATCAGTTAATCTGCAGAATTCTATTAACCTTACAGATGAAATAGCCAAAGAAAATCAGGATTCCAATATAATGTTCAGCCCCACAAGCCTTAACTTCGCCCTTGGCATGATTGCAGAAGGTGCCAAGGGCGAAACGAAAAACGCATTAAATGAATATTTAGGAACCGATGATTTTGCAGCATATGCCAGAAAGTATATGAATGTAATTAAAAGCTATAATACAGAAGACGAAAATTATGGTTATACATCGAAATTAAAAATTGCAGATGCTTTATGGGTAAATCGGGGACTGACTCTGCAGGACCAATTTCAAAAAAATGCAGAAGATAATTTTGAAGCAGAGGCGGAAATTCTTGATTTTTCTGATAAAGAAAACACATGCAATACTATTAATGCATGGTGCAATGAAAATACAGATGGGCTGATTCCGGAAATTATGAAACCTGACATGCTTAATGAAAACAGTGAATTGTGTCTCACCAATTCATTGTATTTTGAATCCGGATGGTCCCAGGATCCATGGGATGTTTCTGACGAAAAAGAAAAATTCGGCGATAACGAAGAAACAAAGTACATGACAAGCATCGGTGATAATTACTATGAAAATGATGCGGCAACAGCATTTGAAAAATACTATGCAAATAATCTGAGCTTCATTGGAATTTTGCCGAAAGCAGAAGGAGATTTTACTCTTGATGAGCTGGATATTGAAGGTCTTCTGGAATCAGAACCGGAATACGATGAAGTTAACTGTAAAATGCCTAAGCTGAATTTTGAAACAACCGCTGAGTTAAGTGATATCCTCAGTAGAATAGGACTTGAGAATGTTTTTTCGGACGATGCTGATTTTTCAGGCATTGCAGATAAAGCGGTCCATGTCAGTTCTGTTTTACAGAAAACAAAGCTGGAACTAGACGAAAATGGAACTAAAGCTGCCGCTGTGACTGCAGTGACAATGGAGTGCATGTCTGCAATGGATACGGATCCGATTATAAAAGATGTTGAGTTGACACGGCCATTTGCATTTCTGATCTACGACAGTGCAAATGAGGAAGTGCTGTTTATGGGAAAAGTTCTAACGGTACAGTGACAGAAATTCTTCCATTATGAAAACAATTTAATTAAAAAATGAAAGAAAATATATTTGATGTATATTATGGCGTACTTGTTATGATAGGACTTTTCAAATTGAGTGTTTTATTGGGCTGCAATATGGAGATTGCTGCGAAAAAATCTAAAAGATTTTTGTAAGATTTTGTAAAAAGTGCTTGACGATTCCTTGCAATAGTGGTATAGTAAATAAGCTGTCGCAAGGAATTGCTTCTGAAATGCTGAAAAATAAAACAGTTTTCAGAAAATTTAAATTAACTGTTGACAAATGACTGAACTTATGATAAAGTAACCAAGTCGCTTGAACAGAACGACAGAAACAAACAGCTTTAGACAGGATTTTGAAAATCTTAAAAACTTTTGAAAAAAGTGCTTGACAAGATTTGAAAGATATGATAAAGTAAACAAGCTGTCGCAAAGAGATGACAGACAAACAACCTTGATAACTAAACAGTGAAACACATACGATTCTCGAAAATTCTTAACGAATCATCATTCAAAAGAATGAACTTTTTATAACAGTAATGACGAGAGATAACTAAGCTAGTTGGTTGTCTTGAGTG
>NZ_JADNDC010000015.1:0-98776 GCF_015551645.1 Ruminococcus sp. D54t1_190329_F1 | reverse complement strand
CTTTGTTTGCAAAACAGCCCTAAGAATGTGCAAATACTTCATAGAAATTATAAAAGCCGCTAATTTCCGGCAAGATTCCCATAAACTTTCGTTTCCGATACAGTATAGGGAAACCAATCACTCACCCACCCCACCTGTTGAAAGTTCCTATGTACAAATAAGTCCCAGCCAGTACACAGCATTCGGGCAATGGTGATTGCTCTAGCGAGCCATTTCAGGCGCGGTTTTAGCGTAAGCGAAATCCACTGCTTACGGAGACTTAATCGTGAAGGCTCTCCTGAACGATTTAGTCGCAGTTAGCAGTTAGTTCGCTGGAGCGTTGCGCCGGCGAGTGAGCAATCACCATTGTCCGAATGCGTCCGCCTTGAACAACTTTCAACACATTAAATAGCAATTTGGGGTTAAAAAAAACAGATGCTGTCGGGATACCATGCTGTCTCATATTTCAAGTCGTTCCCGGCAATATCTGTTTTTTACGATTTTTATGGACACCTTAAAAGGTGCCAGTTTACAACTGCTTAATCAGGCAACTGCAAACTTCTGTAATGTACGGTTAAATTCCTTGCTCTCGCCATGGCACTGTACAGTAAGAACCCTTGTAAGATCCATGCTCAGAACTCCCAGAATGGATTTTGCATCAATGATGATTCTGTTATAGAAAACATCTATGTCAAAATCACATTTACCCGCTGCCTTTACGAATTCCTGAACATCCTCCTTCGCATTCAGCTTAATCTGCTTCTGACACATCGTTATCACCCTTTCTGTTTTACAGGAATTATAGTTTCCTTTTCTATCAAAATCAAAGGCTCTTGAAAACGTTTTCCTTTGATTGAGGCAAATTATGCACCAAGTCTCCATATTTGTCAAGTTTTTTTCTCACACACTTTTTTATAACATTTCAGAAATAATTATACCGATTGCACAAATATGCAATCGGTATTTTGGTAGTTATGCACTATTTTATTGTTATGAATGTTCTGGAACAACCTGTATAAGCGAAATTATTTCTCTCATATCTTATGAATTTCAAAATCATTTTGTAAATTATTCTCATCTGGAATTACCATCGGATACTTTCCGTCAAAGCATGCCTTACAAATAGGAAGTCCACCTGCCATGCCCTCCAAATAATCAATCTCCATATAACCAAGTGAATCTGCCCCAATCATCTTACAGATCTCTTCTGTAGAGTGCTGCGCCGCGATCAGCTGGTCATTACTTGGCACATCGGTTCCGAAATAGCATGGATGTAAAAATGGCGGAGAACTGATCCTTACGTGTACTTCAAGAGCGCCTGCTTCTTTCAACATGCGGATCAGGTTTGCTATGGTGGTTCCACGGACAATAGAGTCGTCCACAAGCACAATGCGTTTTCCTTTTACAACAGCATCCAATACGCTCAGCTTCAGATGAACGCTGGATTCTCTCTCCTTCTGAGTAGGTTTGATAAAAGTTCTGCCGATATAAGAGTTCTTATAAAATGCAAATCCGAATGGAATACCAGATTCTTCAGAAAATCCTTTGGCAGCAGGAAGACCGGATTCCGGAACACCGGTGACAAGATCTGCCTCCACAGGATAAGATTTTGCAAGGGATTTACCGCCACGGATACGTGCATCATAAACCTTTACACCGTCCATGGTACTGTCCAGTCTTGCAAAATAGATATATTCAAAAACACAGTGGGCACGGGTTTTCACCGTATCCGCAAGAGTCATGTCTGACTTCACGCCCTTACGGCTGATCGTAATCATCTCACCAGGTTCGATATCACGGATAAACTCGGCACCTACAGAAGTAAGTGCACAGCTCTCAGAAGCCAGCACGTAAGCATTGTCCCTTTTTCCAAGGCAGAGAGGCTTTAAGCCATAGGGGTCACGGACTCCGATCAGCTTACGGGGACTCATGATCACAAGACCGTATGCGCCTTGCAGCTTCCTGGCTGTATTCAGAACTGCCTCCTCTACACAGCTGGTATGTACCCTCTCTCTGGCTACATGAAATGCGATCACTTCTGAGTCAGTGGTGGTATGAAAAACTGCTCCGCTCTGGATCAGTTCCCATTTCAGTGTCCCAGTGTTAACAAGGTTTCCATTGTGTGCCAGTGCCAGACTCCCTTTTACATAAGATAAAACCAAAGGCTGTGCGTTCTCTGCAACGGATGCTCCTGTTGTGGAATAGCGTACATGTCCGATTCCGATATCACCACTCATCTTATGGAGTGTATCCTCGCGAAGCACCTCGCTTACCAGTCCAAGATCTTTGTGAAACTTAACATTTCCAATAGGTCCCTTAGTATCCGATACTGCCAGGCCACAGGCTTCCTGACCACGGTGCTGCAAAGAAGTCAGACCATAGTAAATTGAAGACGTCACATCATTTCCATCCAGGTCATAGATTCCGAAGACACCACACTCTTCTTTAATCTCTGCCATTTGTTTTCCTCCTCGGTACTGAGTTTTATTTTAATGATCAAATCCAATCTCAGAAATGCATCCCATTTCGTCGATTTTGCGTATCGCCAAATAAATTTACAGCCAAGGACGTATCGTTATGCAAGCACGCTCACATATCTTACTGTAAATTTGCCTGGCTCTGAACAAAAATTATAATGGAAGAAACCTATTTGTCAAGTATGCCTATCCTAATTTTGGCAAGAACTTTTTTCAGTCAACTGCAAAATCTTTTTGAAAATTTTTTCAAAAAAACTATTGACATCTGTTTTTTTTTGAGTATACTACAGAACATAAAGCAAAGGCGCTTTGGAATACAGAAATGTATCCAAGGCGCCTTTTTCTTTTATCAAAAATAAGGATGAAGAAAGACATGAAAAGTGAAAGGAGCGTATCCGTTATGACACAGAATATTCCCGAAATCTATGGAAGTCTTGTTTTCAACGACAGGATCATGCGCAGTAAATTACCTAAGGACTTGTACAAAGCACTGAAAAAGACCATCGAAAATGGTACTCACCTGGAGCTTGATGTTGCAAACTCCGTTGCAGTAGCCATGAAAGAATGGGCAATCGAAAATGGTGCTACTCATTATACACACTGGTTCCAGCCTATGACAAATGTAACAGCCGAGAAACACGACAGCTTCATTTCTCCAACAGGCTATGGACAGGTGATCATGGATTTCTCCGGAAAAGAACTTGTAAAAGGTGAACCGGATGCTTCCAGTTTTCCATCCGGCGGTCTTCGTGCTACTTTTGAAGCAAGAGGATACACAGCATGGGATCCAACATCACCGGCCTTCATTAAAGACGGAACCCTTTACATTCCTACAGCATTCTGTTCCTACAGCGGTGAGGCACTTGACAAAAAGACTCCTCTCCTTCGCTCTATGGATACCTTAAATAAAGCAGCCGTAAACATGCTTCACGTTCTTGGAAACAAGGGAATTAAACATGTTTCCACAACAGTAGGACCTGAGCAGGAATACTTCCTGGTTCCAAAGGAACTTTATAAAGAAAGAAAAGACCTTGTATTCTGCGGACGTACCTTACTTGGTGCTCCTGCTCCTAAGGGACAGGAAATGGAAGATCACTACTTTGGAACTCTGAAGCCAAAGGTTGCAGCTTACATGCATGATCTTGATGTAGAGCTCTGGAAGCTTGGCATTCCTGCAAAAACAAAACATAACGAGGTTGCTCCTGCACAGCATGAGCTGGCTCCTGTATTCGATACCACAAACGTTGCAGTTGACCACAACCAGCTGACAATGGAAATCATGAAAAAGGTTGCTGACAAACATGATCTGGTTTGCCTGCTTCACGAAAAACCATTTGAGGGAATCAATGGAAGTGGTAAGCACAACAACTGGTCCATGATCACAGATGATGGCGTAAATCTTCTGGATCCTGGAAAAACACCATCTGAGAACATTCAGTTTCTGGTATTCTTAATGGCAGTTATTAAAGCAGTTGATGAATATGCTGATCTTCTTCGTATCTCCGTTGCAAGTGCCGGAAACGATCACAGACTTGGTGCCAACGAGGCTCCGCCAGCAGTTGTATCTATTTTCCTTGGTGATGAACTTACAGAAGTCCTCAAATCCATTGAAAATAATACTTACTTTACTTCTCACGGCGCTGTACAGATGGATATCGGAGCAACTGTTCTGCCACACTTTGTAAAAGACAATACTGACAGAAACCGTACTTCACCATTTGCATTTACCGGAAACAAATTCGAGTTCCGTATGCTTGGTTCTGCTGCTTCTGTTGCAAACCCGAATATTGTATTGAATACAGCTGTTGCAGAAGCTCTTGACCAGTTTGCAAAAGAGCTTGACGGTGTAGCTCCGGAAGATATGGAACATGCAGTTCATGAACTGATTAAGAGAGCCATTAAGAAACACAAACGTGTGATCTTCAACGGCAACGGTTATACAGATGAGTGGATTGAAGAGGCTGAAAAACGTGGTCTTTACAACCTGAAGTCTACCCCGGATGCTCTCCCAATGTGGATTGCCCAGAAGAATATCGACCTGTTCACAAAGCACAGCATTTTCACCAGCGAAGAGCTGCACTCCCGTTATGAAATCTGGCTTGAAAACTATTCCAAGACCATCAACATCGAATCTAACACAATGGTTGAAATGGTTCAGAAAGACCTTCTTCCATCTGTTATGTCTTATATTGAAGAAATTGCAAGCACAGCAAGCCTGAAAGCATCTGTTGTTCCTGGAATCACCTGTGAGAGTGAAACTGCTCTTATCACCAAGCTGTCCGGACTTCAGGATGCTATGACAAAAGGTCTTGAGAAGCTGAAAGCTGATACAGCAAAAGCAAAAGCAACTGATGATGTTCTGGAAAATGCAAAACTGTATCAGGCTGAAGTACTTGAGGACATGGAGGAATTGAGAAAATCTGCTGATGAAGCTGAAACTCTCATTCCGGATGATCTGCTTCCATATCCTACATATGGAAAACTTCTCTTCTATATCTGATCAGATTTACAGAGGAGAATTCTAAATGAAAGAAACTGTTCCTGTTTTTGGAATTTGTTTCTCACACAGGTAAATACAGGGGATATCTATTATGAAACTCTACTTCATAATTCATTATCGATTTCCTCATCCATTAATCACACGATACGGATATCCCCTGTTTTACATATTAATTTTACAACTGAATATTTCGTTACTGTTCACTGGTAACATTCCGCGAGGTGTTTTTTGTGAACAAAGTTCACAGAAAACCTGAGAATCGCAGCGCGAAATCATGCGAATGCATGATTTTTGTGCATCGCGAAGCGTGTTACTGGTCACGGAGTGAACAGTAACAATATTTCTGCAGATGCAGACAATATACCATGATCGTAAAGGCGCGAAAGAAAAAACAAATTTGTTTTCTCTTTCGCGCTTTTTGATATTAAAAACGTGTTTTTCGAAATATTTCGAAAAGTGCGAAAAGAGGGAGGAAATTATTATGGATTATTCAGCAGTAAACACGATCTGGGTACTTGTTGGTGCCGCGCTGGTCTTCTTTATGCAGGCCGGATTTGCTATGGTGGAGACAGGTTTCACCAGAGCCAAAAATGCAGGTAACATTATTATGAAAAACCTGATGGATTTCTGTATCGGTACTCCGGCTTTCTGGCTGGTTGGCTTTGGAATCATGTTCGGTGCAGGAAACGGCTTCTTCGGAAGAATCGGTGGTATTGCTTCAGAAGCAAATTATGGCAGTGCAATGCTTCCTGACGGAGTTCCGTTCTGGGCATTCCTGATTTTCCAGACAGTCTTCTGTGCTACTTCCGCTACAATTGTTTCCGGTGCTATGGCTGAGAGAACCAAATTCTCATCGTATTGTGTATACAGTCTTATGATCAGCCTTGTAGTATATCCGATTTCCGGTCACTGGATCTGGGGCGGCGGTTTCATCAGTCAGATGGGCTTCCATGATTTCGCAGGTTCCTGTGCAGTACATATGGTAGGTGGTGTGGCCGCCTTTATCGGTGCCGTCATTCTTGGACCACGTATCGGAAAATATTCCAAAAGTGGAAAATCAAAAGCAATTCCAGGTCATAACCTGACAGTCGGTGCACTTGGTGTATTTATCCTCTGGTTCTGTTGGTTTGGTTTCAACGGTGCTTCCACTGTATCCATGGAAGGCGATGCAATTGTAAGTGCAGGAAAAATCTTCGTTACCACAAACCTTGCTGCTGCAGTTGCAACTGTAACGGTTATGATGATCACATGGATCCGCTATAAAAAACCAGATGTATCCATGTCCCTGAACGGATCTCTTGCAGGTCTTGTTGCAATTACTGCAGGATGTGATACTGTATCTCCTGCATCTGCTGCTATTATCGGTATTGCAGCTGGTTTTGTCGTAGTATTTGGTATTGAATTTATTGATAAAGTATTAAAAGTGGATGATCCGGTTGGTGCTGTTGGTGTCCATGGCTTAAACGGTGCATTTGGTACTCTCGCCGTTGGTCTTTTCTCCGATGGAGCTGGTACAGGCTGGAAAGGTCTTCTTGTTGGCGGCGGTTTCCATGGATTTGGTGTACAGCTTGCCGGAATGCTTATCACAATTGCATGGGTTGCAGTTACAATGACAATTATTTTCCAGGTCATCAAACATACTATAGGTCTTCGAGTATCTGCTGAAGAGGAGATTCAGGGTCTTGATATAAAAGAACATGGTCTTGCAAGTGCTTATGACGGATTTGCTATTCGCGATGCTGTTGCTTCCGTTCCCACTCCTATGGGAACTTCCAGAGAATTTACCGCTGCTCCCAGACCTTCTGCTCCAGCTGAATTCATTCCGGAAATCCCGACAGACGGCGTTCATAAGATTACAAAGGTTGTTATCATTACCCGTCAGAACAAGCTGGAAGAGTTTATGCAGGCTATGAATGAAATCGGCGTAACCGGAATCACCATTACAAACGTTCTTGGCTGTGGTGTCCAGAAAGGGGCTCCTGCTTACTATCGTGGCGTTGAGATGGATATGAACCTGCTTCCGAAAGTCAAGATTGAAATTGTTGTCAGCCTTGTTCCTGTTCAGAAGGTTATCGAAACCGCCAAGAAAGTTCTTCATACCGGTCAGATCGGTGATGGAAAAGTTTTCGTATACGACATCGAAAACGTTGTCAAGATCAGAACCGGCGAGGAAGGTTACCTGGCATTGCAGGATACTCACGAAGAGTAATAAATTATTTTGACATCTTACTATATTTTTGTTTCCCTTATTTAAAAACAGCTCCTGGAATTTTTCCGGGGGCTGTTTTTCTTATACGTTTCCGGCACATATGTCCGTCACTGCTGCTTCCTATACAAATATTTTGTTATCCATTATATTTCCGCAAAAGTTTTTCCAGTTCTTGTGAAATTTTTTTCGCATCCTCATACTTGCCAGCCTGAAGTGCGAAAGCTATTCGATTCTCCAGTTCTTTTTTCTTCTGCTCATATTCCAGGTAATCCTTATCAAAGTGATCGGCGTAAATCATCTTTCGGAATTTTCGCATACTTACCTTGCGAAGGCCCTTATCCTCTGTGAGAAGCACATAATCCATGCAGTTGGCTACGGTATAAAAATCATGGGAAACCATGAGAACTGTCCCATTGTATTTCTCTACCGCCTGCTCCAGTGCCAGTTGGGAATATGTGTCCAGATGACTGGTTGGCTCATCCAGTAGCAGCAGACCTGCACCTGTTCTGGAAATCTTCGCAAGCTGGAGAAGATTCTTTTCTCCACCAGACAGATCACATACCGAACTGTAGATCAGTTCTTCCTCAAAACCATAAGTTTTTAGGTAAGCTATCACCTGATCATCGGTATCAAAGCCTGCATCCTCAAAATTTTTAAGAACAGTGGCCTTCTCATCAAATACCTCCCCATGCATCTGGGAAAGATATGCCATCTTAACATTTTCGCCAAGACGGATTGCCGGGTTTTCTCCTTTGATAACATCACGAAGAAGGGTCGTCTTTCCAGTACCGTTTGGTCCCACAATTGCAACCTTATCCCCTGCATGAAGAACAAAGGAAACATGTTCCATAATCTCACGGTCAAAGGTCACATTATAGTCTTCTACACTTAACACTATCTTCTCAGCTTCATTTTCTGCATTCGCATCTCCCAACTCGGATTTTCTTTCACTTTCCAAAGCTTCTTCCGGATTTTCACCAGAAACTTCCGCATCAAAAACCTCATCTGCATGAAATACGATCTCCGGCTGCTTAATATCCACAAATGGAGACTTTGTCTTTCTCGCTTCCAGACGTTCCAAAAGGGAAACTCGCGCATGCAGGCTTCTTCCCCTTGTTGCACTGTCAATGGCAGTAGCGCTGTTTCGAAGACGCTCTACAATCTTGCGGTTACGCTCGATTTCCTCCATATCTGCCGCAGCCAGCTCCTGCTGCTCAATTTTCATCTGCAAAAGTGCAAAATTATAATCCACATAATTGCCATCAAATTCCTGCATCTCCGTATTTTCCAGATGGAGGATCTTGTTGAAGCAATGATTCAGAAGATAGCGGTTGTGGGTGATCACAAGCAATGTTCCCTTATGGGAATTGATCAGATTCCGAAGTGCATTTAAGTGCTGAAAATCCAGGAACACATCTGGCTCATCCATAATAATAAATTTCGGGCTGATCATCATCTCCCGGATGGCCTGCACCAGCTTAAACTCTCCACCGCTTAAATTTGTAAGAAGCTGATCTTCATACCCAGCCAGACCCGCTGTTTTCAGCTGCTTGCGAATATTACTTTCGTAAAAGTCACCGTCAATGGCATTAAATTCATCTAAAGTCTGCTGATATTCCTCCATCAGCTTCTCCAGATGATCTGTAACTGCCATATCCTCGCAGATCTGGTTGATCTTATTCTGAAGCCTTACAAATTCTTCACTGATGTAATCAAATACCGTAACCTCTTTTTCTCTCTCAATGGTGTAAAACTGACTGACATACCCAATCCTTCCAGGCACATCCACGCTCAGCTTTCCATCGTATAAATATTTATCCGGATGAAGGATCATGTTCACCAGTGTACTCTTACCGGTTCCATTGGTTCCGATAAAGGCACAATGCACATCATCCTCCAGGGTAAATGAAATTTTATTATATAACTCTTTATGTGGAAAAGAATAGGATAAATTCTCTGCTTTAATCATAAGTACTCCTCTAATAGCTACCTTTTATTTTAATTTCGGCAGGTTCCACCTGTAATGTGCAGCCAGATACCGCATCAGGATCACCGCTGCAGATCCAAAGATCAAGGAGAACACCACTCCAAACCAGCGGTACGTATACACACAAACAATAGCTCCCACAATGGATGCACATGCATAAATATGCTTTACAAAAATATAAGGCGGCACCTCTGCCATCATATCACGGAGCAATCCTCCGCCAACACCGGTGATGGTTCCCACAAATACCAGCAGGAAAGTGTTGTCTGCAAACCCCTGACGGATTCCAGTATTTACGCCAACCACAGTAAATATCCCAAGTCCTACAGAGTCCATCACCAGCATTACTTTGTCATAAGTAACATTTCCTTTCAGCATCTCCCTTTTAAAATAAAGAAGAAAAAACACCAGCACTGAAGTAAGCACTGCTACAGCCGCATATACTGGCTTCTGAAAAACTCCCGGAGGGGTAATTCCAAGCGTCACATCACGAATCATACCCCCGCCAACTGCAGTGATCACCCCAAGAACTGAAACTCCGAAAATATCCATCTTCTGCTCCGATCCCACCAGTGCACCTGACGCTGCAAATGCAATAGTTCCAATCATCTCCAAAATAAATGTGATTGCTTCCTGATAACCCATAAAACAACAACCTCGCCCAATTTTATCCTAGAGCGTGTTTGAAAAAGGCTTTCTGCAAGATGTGCGTCACAATTTGTGGGAGATTTTGTCCGGATGAGGGCACCGTAGCGGGTACGGCAACTGAATTCGGGCAAAATCTCCTACAAAGTGGGGCGTGCAGATTGCGGGAATGATTTTTCAGATACGCTCTATGTAATTCGCAAAAAATTTGCTGCTTGTTCCCATAAATGACACCAAATCAGTATAACATATAATTCTCCGTTTGCCACCTGAAAATACCAAAATTCTTAATAAATTTCAGTGGTGCTAAATTATTTTTTCAAAAAAGCGCAAAAATACAGCCAGAAGATTTCTCCCCTGGCTGTACATGTTATTCTCTTTTAATATTTTTCTTAATCAAATGCTTTTCATACACGCCATCAACCCTTAACACCGCCAAGTGCAACACCTGCGACAATATACTTGGAAAGTACCAGGTATACAACAACCAGAGGGATAATGGTAACAAACAGTCCTACATAAACTACACCATAGTCCGTACGGAACTGGTTGGAGCTCAACAGCTGTACAAACATAGGAAGTGTTTTCTTGGAATCTGTTGTCAGCAAAATGGTAGGTGTAAACAGGTTGTTCCACTGTGCGATAAACTGGAAGATTGCCTGTGTGGCAACTGCCGGTTTCATAATCGGCAGGATAATTTTGTTAAAGGTATTCCACTCTTTTGAACCGTCGATTCTGGCTGCCTCGATCATCTCCAGAGAAAGTGTACTTTCCATATACTGTTTCATAAAGAAAACAACAGTTGGAGCTGCAATGGTAGGAATGATCAGCGGAACGTATGTATCGATCAGCTTCAGATCCAGCATGAAACGGTAGAAACCGATGATGGAAATCTGACTTGGTACCATCATAACTGCCATAATAAATGCCCATGCAAATTTTTTGAATTTGAAATCATATACATGGATACCATAAGCTGTCAGAGATGAAAAATAAACTGACAGGAAAGTTCCAGGAATCGTAATGGTTGCAGAGTTAATGATCGCTTTCTGCAAAGTAATCTGCATACCGTTCTGCTTGATCATCAGGTTTTTCCAGTTCTCGATCAGGTGTGTGGACGGAATCAGGGAAACACCAGCCTTGATAGACTCAGAATCTCTTGTTGCGTTCATAACCAGAAGAACAAATGGCAAAAGTGCAATGATACAGAATAAAATACAAATAATGGTACGGAAGACTTTCTGATGCAGCATATTCTTGCTGTAGCTGTCTGCTGTTGCGGCTTTACTCATGATCTTCCACCTGCCTTTCTACGCTGTTTCTGCTCTTTTTTCATACGTCTGTCTTCGCTGTCGCTCATAGTTGCGAACAGGATCAGACTGACAACCAACGTGATAATAAACAGTACTACGGAAACGGCTGCTGCCTTTCCAACATCGCTGTTGTACAAACGCATAATATACATGGCCATTGTGGTAGTCTTATCATCTGGCAGACCAACAAGTCCGGTCTCCGGAACGTTGAACAGTGCTGGGATATCATACATCTGAAGACCACCGATTGCGGAGGTAACCAGTGTGTACAGCATAATTGGTTTCAAAAGCGGTAAAGTGATGTAGCGGAATTTTTTCCAGCCTGTTGCACCATCAATATCAGCAGCCTCAAAAAGTCCCGGGTCAATGCCAAGAACGCCTGAAATCAGAAGCAGGGTCGTATTACCAAACCACATCCACCACAGAATTGTGGAGATCAGCCCACGACTTCCTGCTACGCTGGACATAAAATCGAAGTTCTTGCTGAGAACGCCCCAGTCCTTCAACGTCTGGGTGATTGGTCCATACTGGGAAAATAAAGATTTAAACAGTACAGAAACGGAAGCTGCAGTGATAACACTTGGAAGGTAAACAATAACCTTCATCGCACCGGTTCCTTTTACCTTAACCTTCTCATCCGTCAGCCATACAGCCAGAAGAAGGGAAACCAGAATCTGAGGAACAAAGTTGCAGCCCCACATTACAAGGGTATTTTTCAGATAGCTGAGTACATAACCTCTCTCTCCTGCAGCCATACCAAGGATATTTACAAAATTCTGAAGTCCTGCAAACTCCATGAATTCACGTCCGTTACGTTTGTAGTAGGTTAAGGTACTATAATAGAAAGTATTGATCAGTGGCCACAGCTGGAACACCAGATAAGTGATAAAAAACGGTGCAATAAAGAAGTAGCCATACCTTCCATAATCGATCATTTTTTTCTTTTTCTTATTCATAACAGCCTCCTGTCTGAAGTTGCCTGCTTTTCCCAGGCAGAATGCCTGACACTGGCGGGAGTACCTGCCCCTTTGGGCTTCTGCGCCATCCTCCTCTGCCACTGGCAGTCATTCTGCTTTTTTATAGCAAAAGCAGCTGCTCGCTTATATAAGAATGTGCTGCTCCTTCTTTGGGGAAGAAGCAGCACACTCACTACTTACTTATGATTGACTCTGCAAACTCTTAAGCCACATTATTCTGCGCTCAGGTAAGAGAATGTATCATGGATAGATGCAGTCAAATCTGCAAGTGCAGTATCAAGGTCTTTTTCGCCTGTAGCATATGCCTTGGTCTGAGTATCCATAAGGGAAAGGATCTGCTGGTCTTCTGCTGTTACCATAGAAGCGTCAAGTCCGTCTGCTAATGGAAGGAAGAACTCCATGAAGTTCTGTCCAGCGTCTGGATACAGATAGCCGTTTCCATCTGCGGATGTACCAGCCTCGATGATCTTGCTGACAGCTGCTGTATTGTTTACATAGTCAGAGTTCAGAGCGTTGATTGCAACCATTCCATCTTCATCACATGTGAAGAACTTCATAATCTTAGCTGCAAGCTCGGTATCTGCACAATCTGTTGTAGCTGCAAGTCCTGTGCCGCCCCAATAGCATTTTGTCTGGGTAGGAACAAGGATTGTGTTGCCTTTCCAAGCATCACTTAAGCTCCAGTATACAAACCATGGGCATCCCATATAAGCAAGTGCTGCGTTAGAATCAACGCCATCACCACTCATGTTTGCACTCCAGTCAGCGCTCCACTGATCTGTGTTGAAGGTAAGATCTTCATCATAAAGAGTCTTAGCTGTTTCCATATATGTCTTGATGTTGTCATCAATTGTAATCTTATCGTTCTCATCATAGAAGCCCTGGGTTCTGGAACCGGTCAGGCTACGTTTGATCTCATCATAGCCGGAGAACAGTTTGCATTTTCCGCCGGAAGCATCGTTAACCTCTTTAGCTGTAGCAACGATGGTATCCAGATCTTTGAATTTCTCAGCTAATGCTGCAGGATCTGTTGTTCCAAGATATTTCTCAGCCAGATCTGCACGAACTGCGTAGCATCCAGGAGTTGCCTGCCAGAACAGAGCTCTTACGTTTCCATCAACATCGGATCCAAGATCCAGATTGTACTGATAGCTGTTTGCATAGTCATCAGCTGTGATTCCAAGATCTGCTACATTCTGTACCCAGTCGCTGTTTACATATTTCTGAACATAGTCAACTTCCAGGCCCATCATATCAGGATATAACTCATTTGAAGGATCATCAAGTACAGGATCCAGTTTGCTCTGATAATAATCAGATCCACCTGTGTTTACGAAAACGATTCTTTCGTAATCATCTGGATAAGCCTCTTTGAATGGTCCATCAAGGATCTTCTTGATATCATCGTTCCATCCCCATACTACAAAGGAATCATCTGCGGAAGCGTCACCGGTAACTTCGTTTTCCGGTGTTTCTGCATCTTCTGCCATAACCGGGACTGCACATAATGTCATTCCTGCCAGCATAGAAGCTGTTAATAATACGCTCACCATTTTTTTCTTCATGTTACTTCCTCCTTTAATTATATCTTTTAATTTTTTTTAATAACTACTTGAAATTTTTTGATGGATACAAAGTTTTCACGGAAGCTCCTTTAAAAAGGGTTCCATCCACTGTGTATTTCTCAATAACTGTTGTCTTCGGGTGCTCAATCAGCTCAATCAGCCTTTCTGCCGCTATCCTTCCGATTGCCGCTGTGTCCTGGCAAAGGGTTGTCAGCTTGGGTTCAAGAACCTGGGCGATATTAATTCCATCGTACCCGGCTACTGAAATGTCTTCCGGTATCCGAAGTCCTCTTTCCCGTATCTCGTTTATCCCTCCCATCGCTGCATAATCGTCAGGATAGAGAATACAGGTTGGCGGATCTTTCAAATCCAAAAGTTCACCGGTTCTCTCACCTGCCAGATCAGCATCTCTGTAAAAAGACGGTTTTACATATTCATCCGGTTCTTCAATCCCCAGTCTTTGCAAGGTCCGGTAAAAGCTTCCAAGACGATTCTTGGTAACCGATGTGTCATCTCCATGAATGTAAGCGATCTTGCGGTGTCCCTTCTTATATATATAGGTAACAAGTTCTTCCATTCCCTGGATGTTGTTGGATACTACCGATATCCTTCCATCACAGATATGATCGATGGTCACCACCGGAATGTCTGAAAGGAGAAGCTCCTGAACCTCTTCTGCGGTGAAATCCACACAGGCCATTACCACTCCGTCCACGCCCCGGTATCTGCAGTGCTCCAGGTAGGTCATCCTTTTACCGGAAACATTTCCGCTTGTAAAAGTAATGTCATAGCCTTTCGCCTCTGCGGTGCTTTTGAAGCTTTCCAGTACTCTGTTGAAGTAATCATGTGTGAGACCGCTTCGGGCCTCGTCCACAAATAAAACTCCCAGATTAAAGGTTCGCTTCGTCTTCAAAGCTCTTGCCGATGAGTTGGGAAGATATCCCATCTCTGAAGCCGTTCTTAATATGTAGTTTTTTGTTTCTTCTCCGATATCGGAGTAACCATTTAATGCTTTACTGACAGTGGCGACTGAGACATTACATTGTTTTGCGATTTCTTTCATGGAAACCATATGCTTGCCTCATTCTTTCCTGTTTTTCTTTCCTGTCATCTCTAAATCGTTTTCGTAAGCTTATAGTACCCCCTAGTGCACAAAAAATCAAGTGGTTTCTGGCGTTTTTTGTGCGTTTTCACGTCATTCTACCTATTGCACAATTTGGATATTTGTGTTTTTAACAATTTAATCGTGAATAAGAGCTCTTTTCGAAATGTTTTCGCGAAATGTTTCGTGTTTTAAATCTCTGATTTGTAATATATAATAGATTTAATTATTACTGTAATTTTTATGTTGCTTTTAATCAGTCTTTCTATTATACTAAGAACAAATATATACCATTATTCTTTACTTTTATTTCTTATTGCCTTTACTTATTCGTTTTCGTGTGTTAATTATCTCACAATTCAATCCAATTGATTTTTTCGAAACTACTCATTGCATTTGCAAAACATTATTACTTATATAAGCGCAGATCACTATGCAGCTTCGAAAATTAAATTAATGCACCCTGATGTAAATCACGAATAGCAATCAACCAATTAGAAAGAATTCAGCAAGAATAAAATTTATCAAAGGAGATCCACTATGAATTTCGGACATTTTGATGACGTCAATAAAGAATATGTTATTACAACACCAGATACCCCGTTGCCATGGATCAATTACCTTGGCTCCCAGGATTTCTTCACACTGATTTCCAACACCTGCGGCGGCTATAGCTTCTATAAAGATGCAAAGCTGCTCCGTATCACTCGTTACCGCTACAATAATATCCCGGTAGATTCCAACGGAAAATACTACTATATCAAAGATGGAGATACCGTATGG
Organism: Ruminococcus sp. D54t1_190329_F1; assembly: GCF_015551645.1. Classification (NCBI taxonomy): domain Bacteria; kingdom Bacillati; phylum Bacillota; class Clostridia; order Eubacteriales; family Oscillospiraceae; genus Ruminococcus; species Ruminococcus sp. D54t1_190329_F1. Next base: position 83,239 of record NZ_JADNDC010000015.1, on the reverse strand, counting down.
AATCCAGGTGCAATGCCAACCCGCACTCCTCTTGATGTTTATGAGTGCCGCCATGGACTTGGCTATAGCCGTTTCCACGGTGAGAAAAACGGCCTGGCAGCTGATCTTCTTGCATTCGTCCCTGTTGACACAGCCTGCGAGATCAACAAACTGACTCTGCGAAACAATTCAGATAAAGCGAAAGAGATTTCGTTATTTTCATATGTAGAGTTCTGCCTCTGGAATGCCGTTGACGACATGACCAACTACCAGCGAAACTTAAGCACCGGTGAAGTTGAGATCATCGGCAGCACCATTTACCATAAGACCGAATACCGCGAACGACGCAATCACTACAGCTTTTTCACTGTAAATACTCCTGTAGACGGTTTTGACACCAGCCGTGATGAGTTCTTAGGACTTGGCCGCGGCAATAATGCTCCAATCGTTGTAGAGGAAGGCAAGAGCCACAATTCTGTTGCCAGCGGATGGTATCCCATTGCCAGCCAGCAGATCAATGTTTCCCTGGCACCTGGTGAAGAAAAAGAATATGTTTTCCTTCTCGGCTATTGTGAAAACCCAAAAGACGACAAATGGGAAGCTTTAAACGTGATCAAAAAAGAGCCTGCTAAGAAGATCATGGAGAAATTCGAAACTTCCGAACAGGTAAATGAAGCTTTCGCCATCCTGAATACTTACTGGGATGATCTTCTCTCCCGCTATCATGTAGAGAGTAAGGATCCTCACGTAAACCGTATGGCAAATATCTGGAACCAGTACCAGTGTATGGTAACCTTTAACATGTCCCGTTCCGCTTCTTACTATGAATCCGGAACCGGCCGTGGAATGGGCTTCCGTGATTCCTGCCAGGATCTTCTTGGATTTGTACATCTGATCCCGGAGCGTGCAAGAGAACGAATCCTTGACATTGCAGCTACCCAGTTCGAAGATGGAAGTGCTTATCATCAGTACCAGCCGCTTACCAAGCAAGGTAACCTGGATATCGGAAGCGGATTTAACGATGACCCGCTGTGGCTGATTGCTGCTGTGGCCGCTTACTTAAAGGAAACTGGAGATTATTCCATTCTGGATGAAATGGTTGCTTTTGACTGCCATATGGAAAAAGCAGCTCCTCTTTTTGAGCATCTTCGCCGTTCCTTCGAATACAGCCGCACCCATCTTGGACCACACAAGCTCCCTCTCATCGGACGTGCTGACTGGAATGACTGTCTGAACCTGAACTGCTTTTCCAATGAACCTGGTGAATCCTTCCAGACCACAGGACCATCTGAGGGACCAGTTGCAGAATCTGTATTTATTGCAGGTATGTATGTAAAATACGGAAATGAGTTTGCAGAGATCTGCAGACGTGTTGGAAAAGAAGAGGACGCTGCTATCGCACAGAAAGCTGTTGAAGAAATGTACCAGGCAGTCCTTGACGCTGGCTGGGATGGAGAATGGTTCCTTCGTGCTTATGACGCCACCTCTCAGAAGGTTGGCTCCCACGAATGCAAAGAGGGGCAGATTTTCATTGAGCCGCAGGGCTTCTGTATCATTGCCGGCATTGGTGTAAAAGAAGGCCTGGCAAAAAAAGCTCTTGATTCTGTAAAAGAGCGCCTGGACACTAAATATGGTATTATGCTTCACCAGCCGGCTTACACCAGATATTACCTGAACCTTGGTGAAATTTCTTCCTACCCTCCGGGATACAAAGAAAATGCCGGAATCTTCTGCCATAACAATCCATGGATTTCCATTGCCGAAACCGTTATCGGAAGAGGAAACCGTGCTTTTGAAATTTATAAAAAGACCTGCCCGTCTTATATTGAAAACATTAGCGAAATCCATCGCACAGAGCCTTATGTCTATTCCCAGATGATCGCAGGACGGGATGCAGCCCGCCATGGCGAAGCGAAAAACAGCTGGCTTACCGGAACAGCTGCATGGACTTTCGTGAACCTCTCCCAGGCAATTCTGGGTGTACAGCCATCCTATGATGGACTTTCCATTGATCCGTGTATTCCGGAGGGCTTCGGTGACTTCACCCTCACCCGCCGCTTCCGCGGTGCCACCTATTACTTCGACGTTAAGAACCCGAATAATGTAGAAAAGGGTGTAGCTTACCTGGAGGTTGATGGCAGGCATGTGGATGGAAATGTGGTACCTGTTGAGGATGGAAAGACAGAGTATCATGTGACAGTGCATATGGAATAAAAATAAATATTACTAATTTTAGCAAGAGCCCCCGGAACCGAAATTCCGAGGGCTCTTGTTTTCCTATCTGTTTTATTTCTCGTAAAGCGGATGAATTTCTTTCTTATACGCATATCGTATAAACACAAAGCAGATCACTCCCGAGAACACCTCTGCAATGGGAAAGGACCACCAGCAGGCTCCAAGGCCACCTGCTTTTGACAGGATAAATGCAGCCGGAAGTAGCACTACCAGCTGACGCAGCACAGACACCGCAAGGCTTAAAAAGCCATGTCCCAATGCCTGAAACACAGAAGATGCAACCACAGAAAATCCTGCGATCAGAAAGCTGAGGCTGATGGTACGAAGTGCCGGGATACCGATTGCCATCATATCGTCAGAGGCGCTGAAAATTCCCAGAAGGCTTCCCGGGAACAGCTGGAATACAGCGAAACCAGCAAGCATAATACATACTCCGTAAATAATACTCAGCTTAATTGCTTTCGTAATACGCTTCGGTTTTCTGGCACCATAGTTGTAAGCAACAATGGGAACCATTCCATTATTCAGTCCAAACACTGGCATAAAAATAAAGCTCTGAAGCTTGAAATACACGCCAAATACCGCCGTTGCAGTGGAAGTAAAGCCCATCAGGATCTTATTCATTCCGAATGTCATAACAGAACCAACAGAAGCCATAATAATAGATGGGAAACCTACGCTGTAAATGCTGCGGATCACATCACCGGAAATCTTATATTTCACAAGAGAAATATGAAGCTCTTTATTCAGCTTCATATTCACGATCACACCTGCAATTGCTGCAATGATCTGGCCGGTAACAGTGGCAAGAGCTGCTCCTGTTACTTCCATTCTTGGAAATCCAAATAAACCAAAAATCATGATTGGATCCAGAATAATATTGATAATAGCGCCAAGAAGCTGTGTTGCCATGGAATAAATCGTTTTCCCTGTAGACTGCAGAAGCTTCTCACAGGTCAGCTGGATAAACAGGCCGAAGGACATAATTCCGATCACTCTGACATAATCCACACCATATTCCATGATCTGCGGATCCGTAGTCTGCACCCTGAAAAAAGCAGGTGCAAAAAATCCACAAACAATTGCAAATCCAATAAAGCTGAAAATCGCAAGATAAATACCGTTATTTGCAGCACTATTGGCATATTCCTGCTTTTTCTCTCCAAGAGAGCGCGACACCAGCGCATTGATACCAACACCAGTACCGGTTCCCACTGCAATCATCAGGTTCTGCACCGGAAACGCAAGTGAAACTGCAGTAAGTGCACTCTCACTTAATCTCGCCACAAACATACTGTCCACAATATTATAAAGTGCCTGGACAAGCATGGAAATCATCATCGGTACAGACATGGTGAGCAGAAGCTTTGCCACTGGCATCACACCCATTTTATTTTCCTGAACTTTTACTTCTTTTTCCAAAAACAATCCCCTCTCTTCTGTAATTAAACCTTTTCGTTTACTGTTCACTCCGTGACCAATAACCCTTTTTTCTGTCGCCCTCTTTTTTAGAGCGTGTTTGAAAAAGACTTTCTGCAAGATGTGCATCACAATTTGCAGGAAATTTTGTCCGGATAGGGGCGTCGCAGCGGGCTACGCAGACCAAATTCAGGCAAAATATACTGCAAAGCAGGGCGTGCAGATTGCGGGAATGATTTTTCAAATATGCTCCAGGCCAGTCCTCTTATTGTATATAAGTACATGCTGAATGTCAATATAAGGGTGGATTTATCTGAGAAATTATGCTATCCTTATTACTGGTTACTGTTCACTCCGTTCACAGTAACGCGCTTCGCGATGCACAGAAATCATGCAAAGCATGATTTCGCGCCGCAATTCTCGGGTTTTCTGTGAACTTTGTTCACAAAAAACACCTCGCGGAACATTACCAGTGAACAGTAACTATTACTGTTCACTGGTAACATTCCGTGAGAAGTAAACTTGACTTTTTCTTAGATTAATATTTTTTTGCAAGGTTCAAAACAGAAAAACCAGATATACACAATATCTTATTTTTATAAAACGGAGGATTTTTCTTATGGAAAGACACAGCTTTGCTATGGAAATCAAAAAAGGGAAAAAAAATGAATACCGCCAGATATTAGGAGAGATCTGGCCAGATCTGACTGCATTTCTGGATCAAGAAAAGGTACATAATTTCAGCATCTGGAACTGTGATTCCCTGATTTTCGGATATTACGAAACAGACGAAAATAATGAATTTTCAGAAGAGAAAAAAGCCAGCATCCAGGCTCTCACCTCCAGAATTGACCACACCTTCACCTGGATTTCCACCCCTGGCGAAAACATGCGTCTGATGTACCACAATTTCGGTGTTGTCCGCGAAAACAAAGAGCTGATCCGCCACAGAATGTTCATAACCAGACTGAAACCTGATTGCGAGGAAGAATATAAGGCAAGACATGACGGACTGGTTGCCGCAAGAGAGGGCAGGATTGACCCGGGTCCTGACAGCAACTTCAGCATCTGGAGCGCAGGCGGATATATTTTCGGCTACGACGAGATCGACACCACTATGGAGACTGAAGAAACACCGGAAGCCCATGAAGCTACCGTTTCCTGGGAAACCCGTCAGCTTGGCATCATGGACTGGATCACCAATGACTGCGACTGGCTCACAGGAACAGTCCACTCTGCAAGTGTAAGACTGGCATGGCATATGGGGAAATAAAATCATAATATGCAAAAACCCTCAATGATTTTCAAAGGTCATTGAGGGTTTTTCTTGCACAGATCATATTTCAATTCTTTTCTGAGAATCTCCAGTTCTTTGTCAGTCCTTATAGTCCTCATTTCCAGATAAACCCGGTCGTCTACAATATGACCAATTACCGGAGTGTCCAGTTTCCGTAAGCGGTCACTGATTTCCTGAGCGGAAAATCCACTTCCATTCAGGCTTCTTATCTGCAATGCAGCTCCAGGCAGTGTTTTTCCAGGTGTAGTACCACCGCCAACAGGATTTCGTGTAGAGGTCACTGCAAGTTCATATTCAGAATCATCAGACAACAGTTCATCCATAAGCCATAATGCATTCCGCTTAAGTTCTTCTGCACTTCGACTCATCATATCATAAACCGGAATCTCTTTCTCCAGCTGACCCTCATCCAGATAAATACTTACTGTCTTATCCAGCGCGGCAGCTGTAAACTTATCGATTCGCAGTGCCCGCATGAGAGGATGCCTGGAAATCTTTTCGATCAAATCTTTACGTCCTGCCAGTATTCCTGCCTGTGGTCCGCCCAGAAGTTTATCGCCACTGAAAGATACAATATCTGCGCCTTTCTTCAAAAGCTCCTGTACGGTCTTTTCAGGCTCGATTCCATAAGAAGCAATATCCACAAGGCTTCCGCTTCCAAGATCCACCAGAAGGGGAATTCCGCGGTTATGTGCTGTTTCTGCAAGTTCCGCAAGCTCTGCTTCATGGGTAAAACCGGTAATCTGATAGTTGCTGGTATGCACTTTCAGAAAAGCAGCTGTATTCTCTGTCACTGCATTTTCGTAATCCTCCAGATAAGTCCGGTTGGTAGTCCCCACTTCCACAAGCATCGTTCCACTCTGGCTGCATACATCCGGAATCCGGAACTTCCCTCCAATCTCCACAAGTTCTCCTCTGGAAACCACGGTTTCTCCTCCAGATGCCAGCGCCGTCAGCATGATCAACACTGCTGCCGCGTTATTATTCACTGCAATGGCAGCCTCAGCCCCAGTCAGTTTACAGAGATTTTCAGCAAAATGATCATATCTGCTTCCTCTCTTCCCATTTTCCAGATTCATTTCCAGATTAGTATATCCGGTCATCAAAGGTATAAGCTCAGACACAAGTCTGTCCCCAAGGGGCGCTCTTCCGAGATTTGTGTGAAGGATCACACCGGTAGCATTGATCACCCGCTGTATCTGCCTCTGGCTTCTGCACGCAAGCAGTCTCTTCATTTCCTGCAAAATGTACTCTGTATAATCTAATGTTGTCTCAGACAAAGCCTTCAAATCAGACAGCTTTACTGGTAAGCCATCCTTCTGGTCTGATAGTCCAGATATATCCAGGAACACAGCTGGCTTTTCTTCCGCCAAAATCTGCTGACGCATGGCATCCCGCAGCTGCTCTTCCACCTTTCTGGCAGCTTCCAGTACTGCACGATACCCATACTGTTCCGTCAGTTCTTTCGTCAGTTCCATTCCCATAAGCCTGTCAATTTTTGGTAGTCTGCGAAACAATTCCTTTCTCCTGTTCAGAAAGCTTTCCTCTTCTTTTTCTTTATGGACTTTCAAAACATGCAGCTTCCTGTCACCTTTATCCATTATTTTTCTGTGCCTCAATCTGCTCCGCCAGATCATTCAGATACACCCAGCGATCCATTTTCTCTTCCAGCTGCTTCTCCGCCGCCTCTTTATCTGCCATGATTTCACGAAGTTTCACGGAATTGGTGGCATTTGCCATCATATCATTCTCCAGCCTGGCAATTTTCTCTTCAAGTCTGGCTATATCCTCATCAATAACAGCATATTCCCGTTCTTCTTTATAAGTAAATTTCAGTTTTTCAGACTTCTGACCCTGCTTCCAGTCTTTTCTGGTAGGTTTTTTCCCTTCATCCTCTGTACTGTTATTTCCGGAAGCTGCTTTATCCGACAAACTGCTGCCGGCCCCGGCACCAATTTCACTGCTTCCAACCCCATATTTCCGCGCTTTCGCCTCCGCATAATCTGTATAACCACCCTCATACTGGGTCAGTTTTCCATTCCCTTCAAAGGCAAAAATGCGATCCACCACGTCATCCAGGAAATAACGGTCGTGAGATACCGTGATCACAATTCCGGAAAATGTAGAAAGATAATCTTCGAGAATGGTCAGTGTAGGAATGTCCAGATCATTACTTGGCTCATCCAGAAGAAGTACGTTTGGCGCCTCCATCAGTACCTTCAGGAGATACAGACGTCTCTTCTCTCCTCCTGACAGCTTGGCTACCGGTGTATACTGCATTGCAGAATCAAAAAGAAAACGCTCCAGCATCATAGAGGCACTGATCTTTCCATCACGGGTAGGAATAAACTCTGCCACATCACGGATATAATCAATCACCCGCTGGTTTCCATCCATGTCCGGCACTTCCTGGGCAAAGTAACCAATCCGGATCGTCTCTCCGATCTCCACGGTACCGGAATCCGGTTCCACCATTCCATCAATAATGCGGATCAAAGTAGATTTTCCGCATCCATTTGGTCCGATAATTCCAAGTCTCTGATTTCTCAGCACAATATAGTCAAAATCATCCAGAATCACCTTATCTCCATAGCTTTTGGAAATGTGATGAAGCTCTACTGTCTTTTTCCCCATTCTGGTCTCCACAGAGTCCATCTGCACATCCGTCTCCTGAACAGGCGCCTTGCCATTTTTTAACGCTTCCAGACGCTCCAGACGGGCCCGCTGCTTGGTGCTTCTTGCACGGCAGCCGCGCTTCGCCCATTCCAGCTCCATACGGAGAATGCTCTGTCTCTTCCTCTCAGAAGCCAGCTCCATCTCTTCTCTTTGTGCTTTTAATTCCAGAAATCCTGAATAATTGGCATCATAGGAATATACCTTTCCATGGCTGATCTCCAGAATTTTATTGGTAACTTTGTCAAGAAAATAACGGTCATGCGTAACCATGATCACAACGCCTTTAAAGCGGTTCAGATAATCCTCCAGCCAGGTTACCATCTCGTTATCCAGATGGTTGGTAGGCTCATCCAGAATCAGCACATCAGAAGGGTTTACCAGAGTTCTGGCCAGTGCGACACGCTTCTTCTGACCACCGGAAAGCTGTTCCACAGGGACATTGTGTTCTGTAATCCCCAGCTTGTTCAAAATATTTCTGGCTTCACTTTCCGTGCTCCAGTCCTTCTGCCATTTCCCATCAGCCACATAGTCCTGTACAATGGCACCTTTTGGAAAATCCGGCATCTGAGGCAGATAAGTGATACGAAGACCATTCTGGGAAATCACCTGTCCCTCATCAGTCTCCTCTTCCCCTGCAATGATTTTCAGCAGAGTACTTTTTCCAGTTCCATTGATTCCAATGATTCCGATTTTATCCCCATCATGGATTCCATAGGAAATATCATCAAAAATCTTTTTATCTCCAAAGATCTTGCTTACATGTTCAATGTTCAGTACATTCATAAAAACCATAACTCCTTTTTCACCATCCACTGGCATTTATTTCAGTATTTTCCGCCTCTGTCAGTTTCTTTTTTTCTCAAAACCATGGATCCAGTCTGATTTCAGATAAAAAATCAAAAACAGAATGGAGCTTAATGACCAGGTCAGCGGATACGCCCAGAATACAGTCTGGATCACCGGATGCAGCTTCACAGCGATGGTTATATAAGTCACACGGATCACGCACCAGCAGCCCAGCATAACAAACATGGGCACCGTAGCTCTTCCCGCTCCGCGCATAAGTCCTGCAATGCAATGGGAAAAGGCAAGCAGAAAATAGAACAGAGTAATGATATGTGCTTCTTTCACTCCAAAAGCAATCACTTTCGGATCATTGTTAAAAGCGGCAATAAATACCGGGCTTGCAAAATACACAATAATTCCCACTATCTCTGCCATCGAAATACTGCAGAGGATACCAATACGGGCTCCTTTTTTTGCCCTGTCATATTTCTTTGCTCCCAGATTCTGACTGATAAATGTGGTCAGTCCCATAGAAAAACAGGTAATAGGCAGAAAACCAAATCCCTCAACCTTGGAATATGCCCCGCATCCAGCAACAGCCAGCTTGCCGAAGCTGTTGATATTAGACTGCACTACCACGTTTGCAATGGCGATCACGGAATTCTGGATGCCGGCAGGAAGACCGTTGGATACGATCTGTTTCAGCATATAGGAGTCCAGGCGAACGTCCCTAAGGGAAACCGTATACTCCTCCGGGCTTTTTTTCATCAGACGGTACAGGCACAAAAATGCGCTCATAAACTGGGAAATCATGGTGGCAAGAGCTGCGCCCTCCACGCCCATTCCAAATCCGCCTACAAAAACCATATCCAGAGCCACATTCAAAAGCGATGAAAAAATCAGGTAATACAATGGATGACGGCTGTCTCCCACTGCCTGCATAATGCCTACAAAATTGTTATAAAGAACCAGTCCCAGGGATCCCAGGGCATATACCTGGAAATACAGGGTGGATTTCGGCAAAATATCTGCCGGTGTTTTCATAAGGATCAGAATTTTTGGTGCAAGCACAACACCGCCAGCTGTAAGAAGTATACCGCACAGAATACCAAAAGCCACCGTGGTATGAATCGCCCTGTGAAGCTCCTTCTTCTGCCTTGCGCCAAAATATCTCGCTATGATAACGCCTGCTCCCATAGCAAGGCCCTGAAAAAATCCTACCAGCAGAAATGTAAGACTGCCGGATGAACTTACCGCAGCCAGTGCATCACTTCCCAGAAAGTTTCCCACGATCAGAGAATCTGCTGTATTGTACAGCTGCTGGAACAGGTTTCCCAGAAAAAGCGGGAACGCAAATCCCATCAGTTTCTTCCAGATAGACCCTTCTGTCAGCAGATTTTTGTTTTGTGAATTATTCATCTTTTTCCCCTCCATCAATCCTTTTTATCGTAACATACCACACCTGCTTTTTCAATCGTAAGTTGCGATGTGCTGTTCACTCTACGCCCTGCAACCGTGTTTCTCTTCACTTCATTCACAGCAACACGTTTCGCGTTACACAAAACTCATGCATCCGCAAGATTTCACGCTCAAATTCTCGTTTTTCTGTGAACTTTGTTCGCAAAAACACCTCGCGGAACATTACCAGTGAACAGTAATGTTGCGGATCAGGTTTTCACAAATCCAATTGCAAACGTCCATATTTCGTGTATAATAAGACATATCATTATAATTATTTTTTCATACTTTTCGTAAATTTAAGGAGGACATATATTTGAAAAATCTGGAAACCATTTGGAGCAAAGCGGCTGCCCTGGGACAGACTCTGAAAGAATATCCTCGTCCGGATATGGTACGCCGTCACTGGATCAATCTGAACGGCATGTGGGACTATCTGATTACTGACAGCCGCATTCTTCCATGGCAATTTTACGAAAGCGAATATTTCCCCTTTGACGGACAGATTTTAGTGCCCTTTTCACCGGAAGCACCTCTTTCCCAGGTAAAGCGCCAGCTTTTGCCTGATGAAACCTTATGGTATTCCCGTACCATCCAGTTGCCAGAGAACTGCCTGGATACAGAAAGTCAGCGGCTTCTTCTGCATTTTGGAGCTGTAGATCAGATCTGCAGTGTGTACATTAACAGAAAGTTCGTCACCTATCACAAGGGAGGCTACCTTCCATTTACCACAGATATTACAGACTTTATTACAGAAGATCTCACAGTCTCTATCCTAATAAGTGTCCATGACTTCAGTGACACCTCCTATCATGCCAGAGGCAAACAGCAGCTGAAACGCGGCGGTATGTTCTATACTGCCCAGAGCGGGATATGGCAGACTGTATGGATGGAGATCGTACCGAACGAATACATAAGAGATGTGCGTGTTACCCCGGATTGGGACAACGGTCTGGTCCGGATGCGAATCCGCGTATCCTCCGCCGCCTTGACCGAAAATGCATCTCCTGCCCATATAAGTCCCACGGCAGCAGATCAGACAGATTCTCAGGGAACTGTTTTGGCTTTTTCACCTGACAGACAGAATTCATCCAATGTGATCTGCAAAGTTTATCCACCTGTTTTTCTTGATGCAGACGGACTTAACGATACATTATGCCAAGATGAAATAACTACCGCCGCAATCCGTCCCGGAAAAGAAGCCACCCTCTCCATCCCGGAAAATATGCAGAAGTCCTGGACTCCCAAAGAGCCATGGCTTTACCCCTATTCCCTGGAATATGGCAAAGACCGGATTCTTGGATATTTCGCACTCCGCAAATGTGACGTACAGATAGCTGACGATGGCTATCCACGCTTTTTCCTGAACGATCAGCCATATTTTCAGAGCGGCGTGCTGGATCAGGGCTACTGGCCCGACGGGCTTTATACAGCACCTTCAGATGAAGCTCTCATCTACGATATTCGTGCAATGAAAGATCTTGGTTTTAATATGCTCCGCAAGCATGGCAAGATTGAAGCAGACCGCTGGTATTTCCACTGTGACCGCATGGGAATGCTGGTATGGCAGGATATGCCTAACGGCGGTTCTTCCTACCATCACTGGTTTGTCACCTATCTGGCCACATTATTAAACTGGATGCGCATTCCAGTAAAAGACCTCCACGCCCGCCTGCTCTCCCGCACAGATGTATTCGGCCGTCAGGAATACATTGACGATATCCGGGATATGGTCAGGACACTGTATAATCATCCTTCCATCGTCACATGGGTACCTTTCAACGAAGGATGGGGACAGTTTTCAACCAAAAAAATCACAGATTTTATTCACCGGCTTGATCCTTCCCGCCTGGTAGATTCTGCCAGTGGATGGTTTGATCAGGGCTGTGGTGATATTAACAGTCTCCATTATTATTTTCTTGGACTTCCAGTACCAGAATCAGACCGCGTACTTGCTTTATCTGAATTTGGAGGTTACTCTCTTCGCCTGCAAGAGCACAGTGCCTGTAAAAATATTTACGGATATAAGAAATTTACCACCAGCGAGGCGCTTACCGACGGCTTCTCCAGGTTGATGGAAAACACTATCGTACCTTCTGTAAAAAAAGGATACTCTGCAACTGTTTTCACGCAGCTTTCTGATATTGAAGAAGAAACCAACGGACTGATCACTTACGATCGTAAAAAGATTAAAATGAATCCGTTGATTGTACAGAAATGGAATACGAAGCTGAAGAAATCTTTACACAACTAACTGTTAAACGCATATTTATCTGATGAAACAAAAAACAGAAGCCATGCAGTCTTTTTCCATATACTGCATAGCTTCTGTTTTGTTTTCTTAAGCGCCAGCTTCAAAATTTATTTCCAGCTGACATTCACGTTTCGCATTTAAATTAGTTATTACTGCTGATTGCATTTATAGCAATTAGTTTGCTGCTTCTTCGTCAGCTGCCGCATCAGTCTCAGCCTCTGCATTTTCCACATTGTCTTCTGTCTTGATCAGAGAAACGAAAAGTGTCTCAGCGATAGGCTGAATGTCATCAGATTTCGGTCCGATCTGAACATTGTACATCATTCCCTCAGCATCCTCCAGGAAAGCGATTCCGTATGTACTTTCAGTCTCGAAGGAAACCGCATAGAGTCCGTTAATGCAAACCTTCTCAACATCTTCATACTCTGTAGCCAGCTCATCAGCCATGGAATGCAGATCATACTCTGTTCCAACATCTGTAGCGGTCACTACCATGTTCACGCCTTCTTCAGAATCTGGATCCTGTGCCTGGAACATAACACCGTCTGCTGCATCTTCATCTGAAATTTCCAGAACATCCCAGTTACTTGGTACATAGAGATCGAAGCCCGGCTCAAAAGATAACCATGTTCCTTCATATGCAGCTTCATCAAGCATGTCCATTGTTAATTCTGTAATCTCATCATCTGCAGTCTCAGTATCTTCTGCTGCATCTGCCTCAGCCCATACAGGAGCAGAAAATCCGGTTACCATTGCTGCGGTACATAACATAGCCATAACTTTTTTCCAGTTTTTCATTTTTCTACCTCACTTTTATCATATTTTGTGATATTATATAGAGGACCTAAAAAGTTTATAATACTTTCTAACGCCTCATCACCTTGAGGTTACTATATCCGATTTATTTTGAAAAAACAATATACATGGGATGAAATGACACTTTCAGTGATATTTTGATGTTACTGTTCACTCCGTTCACAGCAACATGCTTCGCAATGCACAGAAATCATGCATTCGCATGATTTCGCGCCGATGTTCTCGGGTTTTCTGTGAACTTTGTTCACAAAAAACACCTCGTGTAACATTACCAGTGAACAGTAATATTTTAATTTACTGCAGGTTTTCATTCTTTTGGAGGATTTTAGCATTGAACATTGCAATAATTGATGATGTGCAGCAGGATCTTGATGCACTTGCAGAAGCTGCCCGGGAACATTATGACCAAAAACAGATATCTATCCAATTACATACCTTCTCTTCACCTGAAGACTTCTGGAACAGCTATCTTCTCTTCACCTGAAGACTTCTGGAACAGCTATTCTCCCGGCAGTTATGACCTGATTTTTCTTGATATCTACATAAAGCAGGCCAATGGTATGGACCTGGCCGCCCAGCTTCGGGAAAAAGGCGACTCCTGTGCTCTTATTTTTGTTACTAGCAGCGATGCTTTTGCGGTTGCCAGTTACGACGTGCAGGCAGCTTATTATCTTCTGAAGCCTCTTGATACAAACAAGCTCACAAAGGTATTGGACTCCATTCAGATCAAGCGTGCACAGGATACACGATATATAGAGGTGATCTGCGACCGTACCCTTCTACGTGTTCCTGTAAAAACCATTTTGTATGCAGACACCTTTCACAATGCTGTCCAGCTTCACACAGACGCAGGAGTTCTGCGCACATACCTGACTTTCCAGAAATTCGAGGAACTGATTCACGATCTCCCCTGTTTTCTCTCCTGCTACCGCGGCTGTCTTGTGAATATGGACCGCATTTACAAAACACTGGAGGAGGGCTTTCTTCTGGACAACCAGGAAACCGTCCAGATCCGTAAACGGGGAGCTAACGCAATCAAGAAGGAATATCTGAATTATCTTTTCTCATAATACAAAAGTCTGCACAACTGGTTGCGCAGACTTTTTATGTGGAAGAAAGACCCGGCAAAATTTCTCAGCCTGTCAGTCAGCTTTGTCAGAAAGCCGTAAATCCATATCTTCCAGTGGAATAAACACATTCGCCCGGAATATACCGTTTCTGGCAGAAAAGTCGGCATATCCACCATATTTCTCTGCTGTTTTGGAAACAGAAGCAATTCCAATTCCCTGCCCGCTGTGACTTGTTGAATAAAAAGCTGCCCCATTTCTCTGCACTTCTCCTGCATAGGTGTTTTCAATATTGATCAGAAGTTTTCCCATTTTTACTTTGCAGATGCAATTTACATAAGCCTCATCCGCGTTCTCTTCTTTTTGCACTGCTCTCACTGCATTTTCCATCAGATTACCAAAAATCCTGCAGATATCCAGATCAGAAATTTTCATTTTCTCTGGAACCTCTACTGAATATCTGTACTTTATACCTTTTTGCTCCAGCTGTGACGCATAGTAATGTAAGATTGCATCCACAGACATGTTCTTGCAATAGCATACTGGTGTCTGCATTTTTTCGGTGCTCTCCTGTGCGAACTGATGAAAATACGCTTTCAGTTCTTCATAATGTTCCTGTTCCAGCAGAATGGAAGCAGTACGGATATACTGTCTGAAGTCATGTCTTGTACGGCTTGCCTCTTCCAGTGCATCAGTTAACTTCTGATAATGCTCCTTTTGCATAAGCAGACGCAATTCCATCTGTCTGGACTGTTTTTCATAGATCAGCCGCATCCGATAGCCTTCTGTCAGTTCTCTCCAGAGAAACATTCCAAATATACCTGTCAAAATGATGCCGCCCCATTCCGGAAACCAGCCGCCAATAATCGGATCATACAAAGACCATATGCGGTCTGCTGCCAGAGATACTGCGTAAATTACGGTTCCTGCAAGAAGAGAAATGCCCTGCATCCCTTCCGTATAGAAAAACGCAGTTAAAACAAGGCATACAGCGGTAAACCATTTCAGCACCTCTGTTGCCGCTGAAATACCATAAGAAAGAGCTGCGTTCTCCATTCCCCCTGCAAAAATCCCGGCAAGCGTAACCCCAAGACCTGCCACAGCTGTAGCAAGACCCCCCCATACCATCCACTTATACTTTTGCCCTGTGATCTCATATTCCAGCAAAAGCATTGCCGGAAAAGCAAGAAAATAGAACAGCATTTCAACAGAGAACCAGGGCTGTACTCTTAGCGCCAGATATGTATGCAGAAGGGGATAGCAGGTATACCCGAGCACACAAAGGCATACTCCTGCAAAAAGTACATTTGCCCTGCTTCTGGTTTTAAAAAATGCCCATACGGAAAACGCCAGAACCAGAATGATCAAGGTAAATACAGAGGAATTGATAAACACCGCAATTCCCCTTATGGTGTTTATTTTTAAAGGATTTCCAAAAACAGGTACACTCTGGATTCCCGGCGAAGCAGAGCTTTTATCTGTCACTGCAATCAGAATTTCTAATGAAGTATTGGCCTTGAAGGTAAACATTCTGTTCTGAGTCCGTTCCACATAATGATCCGGGTCCGGATTTCCCATCTGTCCGACCAGAACACCATCCACATACAAATTATATGCTGAAAAAATTTCCGGCAGATACAAACCATATGTATGCTGCTCAGCGGGAAGCATGATTTTTAACCGGTATGTACCACTCCCATACGGACTTCTCTCACTGTTTCCAAGTTCCATTCCACCATATTCCCCAATAGAAATATAACGAAAATAATATTTATCCAGATCATCCTCCGGCGTAAGAAGTGCATCCGGATAATATTCCCATTCTCTGGACAAATAATAGACAGGAAAGCTCTCATAGGAGCCATCTGCATACAAAAGTCCGTGTATGGCTTTTTCCTCTCTTGTCATATATTTGTTATTCGAACAATACAACACGTAAAAAAACATAAAGGATAGAATCATGGTTATGATTACAGTTCCCCACAGCAGCTTCCTTCCTTTTTTATTTGCTTTGTTCTCCTTCACCCCGTTCCCCCTTTCGGAGCTTTTTGCCGCGTCTCATTGGTATATTCCATAACAATATTAACAAAATTACAATTATTATAACAATTGAAGCCGTTTTTTTATGTTGACTGTTAAGATTCTCATCTGAATTCGCTTTCTGGTTTTTGACATCTTCCGAAAGAAGTTCCTCAACCTGTTCTGACAGCTTTTCTTCCCCTGAGTCCGCCGCATTTTCCAGACTGTCTCCTTCCGGATCATCCTCTTCTGTGTTTCCACCATTCTCTGTCTGATTTTGTGGTTGCTCTTCCACTGTATAATCTCCGGTTTTATCAATGGGAATCACCGCAGCGTTCTGTGCATCATTTACCGAACCTGTATAGGAGTTACCGTCTTCGTCTGTCAGCATAGTCTGAGAGTCACGGTTCGCATACGGAATCTCCACGGTAGCTCCTGGAATATCTGTAACAGCTTCTCCGTTTTTGGAAATTTTTACAGAAACATCACTTCCCACCCAGGAAATGTCTGTTTCAATCTGATCCTCCGCTTTTATATTCCAGCCTTTTACCACTTCCACAGGAACCCTGACCAGCACTCCGTCTCCTTCAAAAGGAATCAGCTTTACACCATTCTTCATAAGATCCAGCAGCCTGTTTCCTACAAGGATGGCGGAAGTATCCGTTACCCGCTCCGTTTCATTGTCAATATCCGGAAGCTCTTTGCCATCCCTGTCTGCATAGTTGCGCTTGTACCAGTGCTCATTAGAAATCAGCTCCCCACCATACACAAAAGTATATACCCCGGTACTTCCACCTGGATAGGTTACGTAAATTCCATATTCCCAGCCAGCTTTAAGAACACTTTTTTTCAGATACAGACCCTTTCTGTCAAAATAGAAATTACTTTTGCTTATTTCTTTATCTTCATTATTTTCCAGCAGATATACCTGCAGATTGTCCAGCTGTTCATCTGTAAAACGGTCTAATATCATAGGAAAAAACAGAGTATCCACGCCAACCACACAGCACGTCTGTACTTCCGGCTGATCCGGGCGCTGAACGGTAATATAAGCAGACGCCCCCGGAACAGTAAGCTCCTGATCCACCGTGCAGCCTTCTGGAGCTGCAAAAGTTCCCGTCACTTTATAAACGCCAGGAGCATTCACATCAACCTGACTGAAATCCCATACCGAAGGCATGATAACAGCCGGATGGGCCGCAGTATCCTCATATTCTTCACAGGTGCTCCCAAGAATATAAAAAGTCTCCTCCAGCTCGGTCCGTACTTCTGCCAGACTCTGCCCCGCCCGCACCGCATATACCATGCAGCGCTGCAGGCTCTTTTCGTCAATCTCCTCGCAGGAACGGATAACAGTATCTTTTGATACTGTCCCGCCAATTGTTCCAGGCTGATAACTGAGTATCTCCAAGCTTCCATCTGACTGATAGCGGTATTTAAGATTTCTGGTTTTCCCTTCATTATAAACAACTGTCAGTGTATATATATTTTCAGCTATCATACTCTGGCAGGAAAGATACACCCCATCGGTATCCGCAAATCCATATCCTTCCTCGCTTACATTTACCCAGTCCTCTCCTTCTCTTTGAAGCCATATTGCCATCTTATCCGGATTCTGCTCTGTGATCCATGGAAAATAGTAAATACCTGCTGAAATCATTCGGGAATACACCTGAATCTCCGGCTGTCCCGGATTCTGTACAGAAATCCATGCTGTCCATTCCGGAAGACCGACATTGCTTGTATATCCTTCCGGAAGTCTCACTGTCCCTGTAATCTTATAGGCTCCCACAGTCTGAATATCAATTCCGGAATAGTCCCAGATTGCATCCAGATAAAGCTCTTCCCCGTCTTCTGTATATGCAATGCAGCTCATGCCATCATAAATTTCCTGCAGTTTCTGCAGGCTTCCGCCTTTCAAAACTACTCCGGCAGGTATGTAGAAAATTCTGGAAAAATCCCTTATTACATTTTCTGCTGCCCTTACTTCCTGCACGCTTTTCCAGGCAAATATGCAAAGCAAAAAGAAAAAAACACTTATCAGACCTTTTAACCTTTTTTTCATTGATTTTCTCCCTTGTCCCAAGCATATAAGATTTTATCGTATAATACAAGAAACCTGTGGCGAACCGCAGGTTTCCGTGAAAAATGGGTGTTACTGTTTACTTTATCACAACAACAAGAGCGTGTTTGAAAAAGGCTTTCTGCAAGATGTGCGTCACAATTTGTGGGGCGTGCAGATTGCAGGAATGATTTTTCAAACAGGCTCTAACTTTGCATTGTACCGTAATATGTTTTACATGAATGTCTTACTATCAGAAACAAAACTCCCTGAAAAAATCACATTCTGCATCATTGCACTGGGCAGCATCAATTGTTTTTACATCGCAGTGGAACACGTGACCAAGTTTATTAACCTTATCTCCAAACACACGATATACAAAGGGCACATTATTCTCCATCAGTTTCTGGACTAATGCAGGTGCCTGTGCTTTCTGATGATCTGCCACGGAAGTCATACAAAATACAGGAGGATAAACATCTGTAATGCCGTTCAGTACATCAATGCTCTCCAGTTCTTCCTCTGTACCGCCTTCCGGAAGAAGTTCCTTCATGATCAACATAGTCATATTGTCTGCCCCTTCCCTTGGGATCCTGTACACACCGCAATTTAAAGCAATTGCAGTAAGGGCAAAGCCCTCTGGTACAGCAAAATCATATTTGGCAGCATATGCCGGATTCGTACAGATTGCTGCATAAAGTCCCAGAAGATGAGCTCCTGCAGAATCTCCTACTGCAAAAATACGTTCTGTATCAAAATGGAATCTTCCTGCACGCTTCATCACCCACTTGCATACCAGATTTACATCCTCTAACTGTGCTGGAAATTTGCTCTCAGGAGCCAGACGATATGTAAAGTTTACAACAGCAAATCCTCGCTGTGCAAGACTCATACAATAGTACTGGTATCTTTCTTTATCTCCATACATCCAGGCTCCTCCATGAACGCTGATAATGATCGGAAGGTCTTCTCCCTGTGCCTGCTTCGGCCTGTATACGTCCAGCCTCTGCATCTCCCTGTCATCATGTCCATATACAATATTATCCCAACGTTCGATGTCTTCCGGGGTATTCATAAGAGCATCGCGCTCATCATCTGCCTTTTTAAATTCTGATCTGATCTTATCGCTAAATTCAGACATTGTAGTTCCTCCAGGTAATGTATTTTTTCTGTGAATATTATAAATGATACCAGTGTCAAAAGACCTTTTGACACTCATTTCATTATAGATGAATTATATAGAAAAAACAACAGGAAAGAATCCTGCTTGCTGCATAAAAAAAGAACACCCAATCAACTCAGGTGTTCTTAAAAGATTCGCCATTAGTCTTCAACTTTAACGATCTCTTTTTTGTTATAGCTTCCGCAAGCCTTGCAAACTCTGTGTGGCATCATAAGCGCGCCGCATTTGCTGCATTTTACAAGGTTCGGAGCGCTCATTTTCCAGTTTGCTCTTCTCTTATCGCGTCTTGCTTTGGAAGATTTATTCTTTGGGCAGATGGACATTTCGGTTACACCTCCTTAAATTTACTGAATATATCACTGATAGCTGCCATACGGGGATCCTTAGGCTCCTCGGCACATCCGCAGGGACCATTATTCAGGTTCTTCCCGCATCTGCTGCAAATCCCTTTGCAGTCTTCTTTACATAAGACTTTCAAAGGCCAGCTCATCAGTACCTCAAGATAGACCAAACGGTCCACATCCAGGTCATAGCCGGTGAGATAGCTGCTCTCATCCAGATCATTCACACGTTCTTCATCCGTAAGCTTCATGTCAAGTTTCCTCTTGAATTCAAAAGGAATCCTGGTCCTAACCTCTTCCAGACATCTGTCACATGGAATTCCAACAGTCACAAGACCGCTTCCCTCCAGTTCCAGAACTCTGTCGCCGGTATTCGTAATCGTAAGCTCTACAGGTTCCTTCGCCAGTACTGGAAAGGTTCCCTGCTGGAAGGTGATGGTATCCATCTCAAAAGCAACACTGTAGTGCTGACTCTTACCTTCGCTGGATGAAATATCTGATAAATGTATCTGCATAATCGTCTCCCTATTCACACTTAATCAATTATACATACCCTGTCATTATTTGTCAACTTGAATTTTCTCTTATATACAATAAATTTTCAAAAAAAGTTACTGTTCACTCCGCAATGTCATTTAGTTAATTGGAATATGAATGAGATAACACCATTAGAAATACGATATTAGACACGAAAGTTATTGGATTTGATTATGAGAGTGGGAAGTTGGAAAATTTTATCAACATAAAGGATATTTTCTTCAACGACAAATAAGCAGATTTTCATCTGCTTCAAAAAATGCTATAATTCAAAGTGTTATGAATTTTCTTAAGCAGCTCTATATATAAAATACCGAGGTTTTGGAAATGAGCTGTCTTTAGCCTTGGGTATTGGCGTTCGTCCCTTATTGGAATAAGTTCGGACTTAAGGATTTCCATAACATCTATGGAATCTTCTTTCATGGTCAGACGAAGGAAGATTCTACTTATATGTGCCGCTACTGTAAAATTCACTTTGTAGGCATGCTTTGTTTCACGTTTTTCAATTATCGTATTGTTGATTATGGTTTCTGTCACATTATATAGAATGATTCTTGCATAGATTTCCTGCTTTATATAATCTGGTTTATACGAATGAAAGTTGTTTAGACCAATCGTATATTTCAGTTTTCGAAAAGAGGATTCTATAGACCATCTGGCAAAGTATAAAAGTTTTAGTTGCTGCATATTGAATTCTTTACGTGGAAGATTTGTGACCAGACACTCATAGGTATCATCAGATATTTTAATACGAACGACCCGGAAAGAGATATCGTATGTATCATCGGCCCCGTATTCAAGATAATCAAAAGATGTAGCGTGGTCCACAAAACGTTTATAGTAATCAGTTTTCACCTGGATTTTTCTCGAGTAACTTCTGACAAGTGTAACATTCACATCGATATCGAAGGTGTCAGAATCAGGATAATTAAATTTTCCAACCAGACCTTTGGAGTGAATATCTTTAGTTCGAAAAAGAAAATATTGGGCAGAAGCAATAACATGAGCCATGTTGTTATAAGAACAATATCCACGGTCACCTATATAAACATTTTTAGTATTAGGAAGAGCCGGATGTCTGTCAACAATGGTACAGAAAGCATTGAATTCATCTTTTTTTATGAACCGGTTGAATGAGAATATCAGTATAGATATGTTTTTGAATATCCTGAAATGCGTTAATATGCATGCTGTAAAATCCTTTCTGTGAATGCCCTTGATTTACGTAGTACTCATCTGGTGAAAAGGATGCTTTGCTAAAATAGGTGGCCGTGGATCCATCGGCAGCAATAAAACGGTATTTCGATGAAACCTTTTCTTGGAAAATGGCATCATTAAATTCATACATAACTTGTTGAAGTGCCTCTGGTTTGAGTTTGGCCCTTTGCTGATTAAGAGCTGAATTTGTCACGCAGTTATTACTTAGATTGAAAAAATCTAAAAGTTCTAATTTTGTTGAGGCGGAGCCTTCTGAAATCAGAAATGAGATAAGTTTATCAGCTGGAAGTTTTTTGTGGCGTTTCAAATCTTTTTCTGGAGAAAAAGTATACTGGTCAATGTTGTCAACGACCTTTGAGACAGCCGAATTAAATATGGTTTTGATTTGGTTTTGTAGCATAAAAAAATCTCCTTGTAGTTGTATTTGCATCGTGCAGATGCTTCTTTAACTACAAAGGCCGCTCTCACTACTTCTAAAAACCAATCAGTAGTGAGAGCGGCCGTACATTTGAGTTGAAGTGTCAACCCCTATTTAGGGAAAAACTAAAAAAGAGGTTAGACCTCATGTATAAGATCTAACCTTGAAAATTAACTAAATGACATTGGTTCACTCCGTTCACAGTAACGCGCTTCGCGATGCACAAGCTGACGAAATTTCAGGTGGAATATAAAATCAATTTCCTGTTGCATATAAAATCCTGCCAGAGCGTATGATTCTCTGGCAGGATTTATGCATTTATTTTTACAAAGTAATGCAGTATTACCGCAAAGCAGCCTGCCTCTCAGCAACTGACTTTGCAATGTACTGCTGATCACACTGCAGCTGATTATTTGTTACTGTTCACTCCGTTCACAGTAACGCGCTTCGCGATGCACAGAAAGACGAACCTTCTTGTGACAAGCACAAGAAGTAGCGTTTGCTTCGCAAACTTAATTCTCGGGTTTTCTGTGAACTTTGTTCACAAAAAACACCTCGCGGAACGTTACCAGTGAACAGTAACGATTATTTTACAAGTGCTACAGTATCACGGCAGATTGCAAGCTCCTCGTTAGTCGGGATAACTGCAACCTTTACCTTGGAATCAGCACCGGAAATAACAACTTCCTCGCCCATAGCCTCATTAGCCTTAGCATCAATTGTAACACCAAGGAATCCAAGATAAGAGCAGACTTTCTCACGAATCATGCCAACATTCTCACCGATACCAGCTGTAAACACGATTGCATCAACACCGTTCATAGCAGCTACATATCCACCTACATATTTCGCAATGCCATAGCAGAGAACTTCGATTGCATTCTTAGCATCCTCGTTGCCCTCAGCGGCTGCGGCTCTAAGGTCACGCATATCACTGGAAACACCGGACATACCCTGAAGACCGGATTTCTTATTGAGAACATTCATAACACCTGCAAGATCCAGGTTCTCTTTCTTTGCAATGTACTCAACGATAGCCGGATCAATGCTTCCGGAACGTGTACCCATTACAACACCTTCAAGAGGAGTAAGACCCATTGTAGTATCTACGCATTTGCCATTCTGTACAGCACTGATGGAAGAACCGTTTCCAAGGTGGCAAACGATAACCTTGGAGTTATCTTTGTCAAGGCCAAGGAACTCAACAGCACGTTTGGATACGAAGCTGTGGGAGGTTCCGTGGAAGCCGTATCTTCTTACTTTGTAGTTCTTGTAGTACTCGATCGGAAGTCCGTACAAATATGCTTTTGCAGGCATTGTCTGATGGAATGCGGTATCGAATACACCTACCTGAGGTACGTTTGGCATAAGCTCGGAGCATACGCGGATACCGATCAGGTTTGCCGGGTTGTGAAGCGGTGCAAGATCGTTGCACTCTTCTACTGCTTTGATCATCTCATCTGTGATGATAGCGGAAGAAGCGAATTTCTCGCCGCCGTGTACGATACGGTGACCAATTGCATTAACCTCTGCAAGGCTCTTGATCGCGCCTGTTTTCTCATTTGTAAGAGCTTCCAGAACCATCTGGATGGCTTCTTTATGAGTCGGCATGGAAGCCTCTGTGATTTCTTTGTCATTTCCGGCTTTCTGGTATACCAGTCTTCCGTCAATTCCGATTCTCTCGCAAAGTCCTTTTGCAAGAACAGCTTCTGTGTCGGAATCGATCAACTGGTATTTTAAAGAAGAACTACCGCAGTTAATTACCAATACATTCATTTTTTTACTCTCCTGTTTACATGATTATGTATTACCTGACACCAGATATTTTATTCCTCTGGTATCTCTTCAAGGGCATGTGCCCTCAATCACAATACGATTCAGCCCTTTTCAGACTAATTCCAAATTAGTCCTGAGCCTGGCACTGTACGGATGTGATAGCTACAACACCAACGATATCGTCAGCGGAGCATCCACGGGACAGGTCATTTACAGGTTTTGCGATACCCTGGGTGATAGGTCCGTAAGCTTCTGCTTTTGCAAGACGCTGAGCCAGCTTGTATCCGATGTTTCCTGCATCAAGGTCTGGGAAGATAAGAACGTTAGCCTTACCTGCAACCGGGCTTCCCGGAGCTTTAGAAGCACCTACGCTTGGAACGATAGCCGCATCCAGCTGGAACTCTCCGTCAAGTGCAAGGTCCGGATTCTGCTCTTTCGCAATCCTGGTAGCCTCAACAACTTTATCAACATCTGCATGTTTCGCACTTCCCTTTGTAGAATGGGAAAGCATAGCTACTACAGGCTCTTCCTGTACAAGAAGCTTGAAGGACTCAGCAGAAGAAGCTGCGATTGCTGCAAGTTCTTCTGGATTCGGGTTCTGGTTCAGACCGGAATCACCGAATACGAATGCACCGTTAGCGCCGTACTCGCAATCCGGAACGATGATCAGGAAGAATGCGGAAACAAGCTTGGTACCTGGTTTTGTCTTCAGGATCTGAAGGCATGGTCTTAAGGTATCAGCTGTAGAGTGGCAAGCTCCGGAAACCATACCGTCTGCATCGCCCATCTTAACCATCATAACACCATAATACAGATACTGGTTCAGAAGGATCTCCTTAGCCTGCTCTGGTGTCATGCCTTTTTTCTGTCTTAACTCTACTAATTTGTCAATATATCCCTGAGTCTTCTCAGATGTTGCAGGATCTACGATCTGTGCACCGGAAATGTCGAAGCCGCCTTCAGCTGCGCTCTTCTTAACTGCTTCCTCATTACCAACAAGTACAAGCTTAGCAATTCCCTCTTTTAAAATTTTGTCTGCTGCTTCAAGAGTTCTCATGTCCTCTGTCTCTGGCAGTACGATTGTCTTAATGCTGGATTTTGCTCTTTCTTTGATTACATCAATAAATCCCATGATTAAATGGCTCCTTTCATTTGTTACAGTAATCCTCTGGGAACTGGCATAAATATCCCTTTCCCTTTCAGTAACTTATCCTCATTATACGCCACCCCGCCTTGTATTTCAAGCTTTTCAATGTTAGAATATGGAAGAACAACGTATTTTTTGAGGTGCAATTTTATGAAAACAGCCGGAATTATTGCAGAATACAATCCATTCCATACAGGACATGAATATCAGATAAACTATATAAAAGAAAAACTAAGGACAGACTATGTAGTTATCGCCATGAGTGGTGATTTCGTGCAAAGAGGAACCCCTGCTCTTTTTTCAAAATATGTACGTGCAGAAATGGCTCTTCGGAGCGGCGCAGACCTGGTTCTGGAGCTGCCGGTTTCCATTTCTTCTGCCAGTGCAGAGTTATTTGCCAGAGGAGGCGTACAGCTTCTGGATGGACTTGGGGTTACAGATATACTTTGTTTCGGAAGTGAATGCGGTGATACGGATGCGCTTATGGAGCTGGCCAAAATCCTGGCAGAGGAGCCGGAAGCTTTTCAGGACGCCCTTCGCCGGAATCTGAAAAACGGAATGACTTTTCCAAAGGCCAGAAGCATGGCTCTCTCTGCAGTTTTTCCCGAATCAGAAAAATACCAGCAATTGCTCTCTTCCCCCAATAATATTCTTGGAATCGAATACTGCAAGGCTATTTTACGGGAAAACAGCTCTATTTCACCGGTTTCCATTAAACGGGAAGGAAATGATTATCACGAAAATACTCTGTCTGAAAATCACTTTCCTTCTGCTTCTGCTATTCGGAATGCCATTTTGGATTTCAACGTTCCACCCAAAGGGGACTGGTCCAATACCAAGCATTCCCACTGCTTTTTATCTGAAGCATCAGAAACCTCAATACAGAATTTTGCGTTCCTTTCTGATATGGCAAAAAAATTTTTACCAGCAAATTCCCTGGAACTATTTTTACAGGCAATTTCCAGAAATCATTATCTTCTGGAAAACGATCTGGATACGCTTTACCGCTACTGTCTTCTTCAGGAAAAAGAAGAAAGCCTGTGCACATATCTGGACATGTCCCACGCTCTTGCCAGAAGGATTCTCTCCTGCAGGGATCAGTATAAAACATTTTCCCAGTTTGCCGACCTCCTGAAAACCAAGGAGATCACACGCACCAGGATCCAGAGAGCACTGCTTCACATGCTTCTTCATATTCAGAGTGTGCCAGCGCAGATTCCCTACGCCCGGGTTCTGGGATTTCGAAAAAACAGTTCTGCGCTTCTGGGCAAAATAAAAAAATGCAGCAGCATTCCTCTGCTTACCAGACTGCCGGATGCTGCCGCAGTGCTTGAAAACGCACCGCAAGCTATGGATTTACTAAATGAAACAACTTTCGCATCCAATCTTTACGAAAGCATTCTGGCACAAAAAAACAGTGCTTCTTATGTTCATGAATACAGACAACAGATTATTATTGTATAATATTCTCTACTGCATAAAGAGCCCCGGCTACTGCATTTCCGTGCAATAGCCAGGGCTCACTTTTATCAATTTCGTCTTACTCATTAGAAAGAAGGATACGGTCATTATCCAGTTTCTTTCCTGCTCCAACTTTAAACTTGTCAAGCAGTCCTTCCACAGTAAGGCCTTTTTTCTCCTCTTCCTTGATATCCAGAACAATATCACCGGAATCCATCATCAAAATACGATTTCCAAGCTCCAGTGCAGACTGCATATTGTGGGTGATCATCAGACAGGTCAGTCGGTGCTCTTTCACGATCCTGCTGGTCAGGTTCAGCACCTTCTCGGCTGTTCCCGGATCAAGAGCTGCTGTATGCTCATCCAGAAGAAGCAATTTCGGTGGATTCATAGTTGCCATCAAAAGAGTAAGTGCCTGTCTCTGGCCTCCTGAAAGAAGTCCCACTGGATGGTTCATGCGATCTTCAAGACCAATATCCAGAAGTGCAAGCTGTTCACGAAAACGCTGTTTATCACTTTTGGAAATACGGGAAAGCCAGCCTCCCTGCCCTGCAGCAAGCGCAAGGTTCTCCAGAATCGTCATTCCAGGAGCAGTTCCCCGCATCGGATCCTGATACAGTCTCCCGATATTTTTTGCTCTGGCATGCTGTGGCAGAAATGTAATATCCTCTCCATCCAGAACAATAGATCCGGAATCTGTGAGAAAATCTCCACAGATGGCATTAAACATAGTAGATTTACCAGCTCCGTTGGAGCCGATAATCGTTGCAAAATCGCCTTTTTCAAGATGCAGAGACAAATCTCTGATTGCCACTTTTTCATTTACCGTTCCTGGATTAAAGGTTTTGGAAATATGTGAAAGCTTTAACATGAATCAGATACCTCCCTTCTTGTGCGTCATTCTTCTTTTCAGCTGCGGCCACTGTCGTTTCAGATAAGGACCGGAAATTGCCAGAATAACGATCACAGAAGATACCAGTTTCAGCATAAACGCCGGCATGTTAAATCTTAAAGCTACCGTATAAACCAGTCGGAAAATAAAAGAACCCAATACCATTCCCACAGCTCTTACAAAAATTCCGCCTTTTCCAAGAATTGTTCCTCCGATCAGCAGGGAAGCAAGCGCAATGGTAACCATTCCCTGACCGATGTTAATATCCACAGATTTCTGAGACTGGGAAAGAAGGCATCCGGACAGTGCTGTAAAAGAGTTTGCAATACAAAGTCCGATAATCGTTGTAAATACCGGGTTGATAGACGACGACTTCACCATATCTGCATTATTTCCTGTAGCACGGATTGCAAGACCAAGCCGCGTCTTTAAAAATACCACCAGAAAAGCAACCACTGCTGCTACTGCGATCAGCGCAACAATTATATCTGTTCTTCCCTTCAGAGGGGTATCTGCCAGAACATCCTTCATCATGGAAAACACCGTATCTGTACGGTTCATATTGATCAGGGAAGAGCCTCCCATCACTGCTATGTTAATCGAATACAACCCTGTATTCACAATAATTCCCGCAAGCAGACTGTCTACTCCCATTTTTGTCTGCAAAAATCCGGTTACAAAGCCAGAACAGATTCCGGCAAGCATTGCTGCTATTATTGATAAAAAAGGATGTCCGCTGACCGCCACGGCGGCTCCTACAGCGGCTCCTAATGTAAAGCAGCCGTCTGTAGAAAGGTCGCAGACATTCAGCATGGAATAACTTAAAAACAATGCAAGGACAGTCAGGGAACAGATCAGTCCAAGTTTCAAGGCAGTTTCTCCTAAGGAGAGTGCAGTAGCCAGTGTCACAATCATTTCCTCCGGTTAATCATTAATTTGCTTCCAGTTCGTCAAAGCTCTCTGCTGTCACAATCTCATTTACCTGTGTGCAGAGCGGCTCCATAGCAGCTTTGACAGTTTCAAAATCAAGGCCGAGAGCTTCGCATGTTTCTGTGTTTACAGTAGCAGTACCATTATCAAAGGTTTCTACAGGAGTGGTTGCCGGATCAGCTCCATTCAGAAGGATATCAGCAACCATATCTGCTGTTTTTGCTCCAAGATTTGCGTAATCAACACCGTATCCTGCGAAAGCACCATTTAACGCAAAGGAATCAGCTCCTGTGTAATGCGGAATTCCTGCATCAATAAATTTCTCATAAATAGAAAGCTCTGCTGTCATAATAGTATTATCAGTTGGGGTAAACACTGCGTCAACACCATCTGCAACAAGTGCATCTGCTGCAAGCTGAACTTCATCAGTAGTGGTTCCGGTACGCTCAACATATTCGATTCCGTTCTCATCCATGTAAGCTTTTGCTGCCTCGATGGCTGCTGTAGAGGAATCCTGTCCGATATCATATAAAAGTCCGATCTTCTTGGTATCCGGATTTACAGCTTCGATCAGTTTCATAATGGAAGCGGTATCCAGATAATCGCTTGTTCCGGTAAGATTTGCACCAGGTGCCTCCAGGGACTCTACAAGACCTGCACCAACCGGATCCGATACTGCGGAGAATACAACCGGTGTGTCAGTTCCTTCTGTGCTTGCCTGCATACGCATAGCTACTGGTGTTGCAACGCCAACCATAAGGTCTACACCGTCTGCCTGGAAATCAGAAATAATCTGCTCCATAACATTGGCATCTGCATTACAATTGTCATAGGAAATATCAAAGTTTACACCCTTCTCATCACCGATTTCTTTCAGGCGGCTTTCCAGATTGTCTACGATCTGGTTCAGAGATGCGTCATCTACATAATTGCAGATACCGATCTTGTAGTCCTCTGCAAGAACAGGTGTTGCCATCATCATAGTTGCCATTGTTGCTGCTGCGATTGCGATCATTCTTTTTTTCATAGTGTTTTCCTCTCTCTCTTAAAATTGGCGGGAGCGTGTTTAAAAAGGCTTTCCGCATAATATGTGTCACACTTTACGGAAATGATTTTCAAACAGGCTCCAGAAGATAACTAAGCCGATCTTCTGCATCTTGTCTGCGAGAAAGAATGAGTGGTAAAATGGATATCAAAAAACCGTCTTCAAAAAACAACATTCCCTGTTGCTCTTTGAGACGGTAATAAAATCTTATTATCGCGGTGCCACTCAAATTGACAAATCGTCCACTTTCTCATGTACAAACATACACTCCTGATTGGTAACGGGTTCGGTTCCCGTCGGCGCCTACTCTCCTGAAATATAATTTCGGGCCGCCCTCGAAAGTCCATTCCATCAGCCGCTTCATACGAAGATCACACCATCCTTCGCTCTCTGATAAGTCATTATTCAGTCCATTCATAACGACTAAATGTCACATCTGATTTACTACTCTTTCTCATCGGTTTAACTGATTTATACTTTAGCACAGTGATGTAAGAATGTCAAGTGCAAATTTATCCAAAAAAGTTTCTGTTCACTCCGTGACCAGTAACCCAGAAAACTTAGTTTTTAAAGCTATGGATCGGAGCTGGAATTCTTCCGCCTCTTGCCACAAACGCATCACAGGAGAAATTATTTACCGGCATGATTGGTGCATAGCCAAGAAGACCACCGAATTCTACTGTCTCTCCTACTCCTTTTCCGATAACAGGGATCAGACGGACTGCTGTTGTTTTCTGGTTCACCATTCCAATTGCTGCTTCATCTGCAATAATGCCGGAAATGGTGGATGCCTTCGTATCACCTGGTACTGCGATCATATCAAGTCCCACAGAGCATACGCAGGTCATAGCCTCTAATTTCTCAATGGTAAGGGCACCTGCTGTTACCGCATCGATCATTCCCTGATCCTCGCTGACCGGAATAAATGCACCACTCAAGCCTCCAACTGCTGTGGAAGCCATTACACCACCTTTTTTTACCTGGTCATTTAACAGGGCAAGAGCTGCTGTAGTTCCAGGTGCACCGGCTCTTTCAAGACCGATTTCTTCCAGGATCTCAGCCACACTGTCACCGATTGCAGGAGTAGGCGCAAGGGAAAGATCCACAATTCCAAATGGAACGCCAAGCATCTTGGAAGCCTCCCTGGCAACCAGCTGACCTACACGGGTTACCTTAAATGCAGTTCGTTTGATCATCTCACAGAGAGTTTCGAAATCCTCTCCTCTTACTTTCTCCAGAGCGGTTTTTACAACACCTGGACCACTGACGCCAACATTAATAATACTGTCAGCTTCTGTAACGCCGTGGAAAGCACCTGCCATAAACGGGTTGTCATCCGGCGCATTGCAGAATACTACCAGCTTGGCACAGCCAAGGGAATCCTGTTCTTTGGTTGCCTGAGCTGTTTCCAGAATAATCTCTCCCATAAGCTTCACGGCATCCATATTGATTCCAGTCTTTGTGGAACCAACATTCACAGAACTGCATACCCGCTCTGTACTGGCAAGCGCCTGCGGAATAGAACGGATCAGAAGCTCCTCTGCCGGTGTCATTCCCTTACTTACAAGAGCTGTATATCCACCAATAAAGTTCACTCCCACCTGCTTGGCAGCTTTGTCCAGGGTCCTGGCTATTGTTACAAAATCATCTGTAGTTTTGCATGTAGCACCCCCAATCAGACCGATTGGTGTAACAGAAATTCGTTTGTTTACAATTGGAATTCCGTACTGTGCTGATATTTTCTCACCAGTTGCCACCAGATCTTTGGCATATGTGGTAATTTTGTTATAAATTTTTTCGTTTAATTTCTCAAGATCGCTGTCAATACAATCCAGCAGGCTGATTCCAAGAGTAATGGTACGTACATCCAGATTCTCCTGCTCGATCATTTTGTTGGTCTCATTCACCTCAAATATATTAATCATAGCATTCGTATTCCTTTCTATGGATATATCACCTACAGGCGACATTTTTGTTAAATGAAAGTCCGATGGATGGGACTTTCATTTCAAATTCGATGCATTACGTTGAAAATATCCTCATGCTGACAATGGATCACTACGCCGATCTCATCCCCGAGAGCAGCCAGTTCTTTGGAAAGAGTTGCAATTTCCTTGTCTGAAGCACTGGTATCTGCGACCATCATCATGTTAAAATATCCCTGTACAATCGTCTGGGAGATATCCAGAATGTTAACCTGATTCTGGGCAAGATAAGTACATACCTTTGCAATAATACCAACGGTGTCATTTCCTACTACTGTGATAATTGTTTTTTTCATGATACTCCTCCTGTATTTGGGTCTGCAGCCCATTTTGACTGTCCCAGGGAAAATACAGCTTTAAGTTTTCCCTGATCTGTATATAAAAACTGAACCTGTATTTCAAATATAGTTTTGTTTCTTTACTGTAAATTATCTCCTCTACAATACAACCACATCTGAAATACTGTCCCGTTTCGCAACCTGAATCTGAAAATCTTTTGATCTATATGGATTATCTCCAAGAGTTACCTCTGAGCACACAGTCTCATAGGCAAGAGCCTCATAGTTGTTTTCTTTGCTTAAATGTCCAAGAAAAACAGCTTTCATGTCATCATGCAAAAGCCTGCAAAGCAGCTTTCCTGCATTTTCATTGGAAAGATGTCCCCTGTCGCCTAAGATACGCTGTTTCAGATAATAGGGATAACTTCCCACCTGAAGCATACGGATATCATGATTTGCCTCCAGCAAAAGAGCATCCAGATTTTGTAAATTATCTACTATGTAATCGTTATATTTTCCAAGATCTGTGGCGATTCCAACTGCCTTGTCTTCACACTCAACCCGGTATCCTACCGGCTGTGCCGCGTCATGTGGAATAGAAAAAGGATGAATGGTCAGATCCCTGATATGAAAATCCTGATCCTCCACAATCTCATGAAAAGTGTCTTCCGGAAAATTCTTCATATTCTTCATTCTGCTGATTGCATCTGCAGTTCCACCTGTAGTATAAACCGGAATGTGGTATCTGCGTGCCATCACCCCCAGACCGCTGATATGATCGGAATGCTCATGAGTGACCAGAATCGCATCAATGTCCCTGCCAGTAAGTTCCAGCTGGTTCAGTCCCTGCTCGATCCTTTTGCCGCTTATTCCTGTATCTACAAGAACATGGGTTTCTTCTGATCCCACATAAATACAGTTTCCGCTGCTTCCACTGGCAATGCTACAAAGTCTCATTTCTTCTTACTCCTTCATCTATCTGCTTCCAGGTTTTTTCCACATTTCCGTTATTTTCTACAACGAAATCTGTATGGGCTCGAAAATAATCTTCGCTGGCCTGATTTCCGATAATTCCAAGAGATTTTTCCCTTGTATAGCCTCGGTTTTTCATCAGGCGCTGAATGCGGATTTCCTCATCTGTATGAATATACCATACTTCATCACAAAACTCCTGGTAATGTTCTTCCAGAAAAAGTGCAGCTTCCACAATGCATAGCTTCCGTCCCTTATTCTTCTGTTCCTCCAGGCTTTTCAGGATATATCTTTTTACAGCCGGATGAATTATTCCATTTAGGCGGCTCAAAAAATCCGGTTGCTCAAATACTACATCGGAAACCCTCTTCCGGTCAATAGTTTTATCGTTTTTTATCACATCTTTCCCAAACAGATCAATCACTGGCTGATAACATTCCTGTCCCGGAGCCATCACAATATGTCCCACTTCGTCAGCCTGTATAACAAAAGCATTATATTTTTTCTCAAGATAAGCAAGCACCGTACTTTTTCCGGCACCAACTCCTCCTGTAATACCAATTGTCTTCATTTGTCCTATTCCTTACTGCTTCGATTTCACCTGGTAATTATGAGGTGCAAACTATTTTCTTCCTCAATCCTATTCCAGACATAGCTCTGATTCTACTTTGCCTCGTACCAGTTATTCCCCTGATGCATATCTACTTCCAGCTCCACTGCCAGATTGGCTGCACCCTTCATTTCCTCTTCCAGAATTCTTGATACCTGAGGGATTTCATCTTTCCAAGTCTCGATCAGCAATTCATCGTGGACCTGAAGCACCAGTCTGGATCTCAGTTTCTCATCCAAAAGACGTTTATACACACGATTCATGGCAATTTTGATAATATCTGCGGCAGTTCCCTGAATTGGCGAGTTCATGGCAACACGCTCGCCAAAGGATCTCTGCATAAAATTGCTGGATTTCAGTTCCGGAACCGGTCTTCTTCTGCCAAACATAGTGGAAACATAGCCTTTTTCTTTTCCCTGCTCCACAAGTCCATCCAGAAATCCCTTTATGCTTGGATAGGTCTCAAAATATTTCTGGATATAAGCGGCAGCCTCTTTTCTTGTAATACTAAGATCCTGGCTAAGACCAAAAGAGCTGATGCCATATACAATGCCAAAGTTTACCGCCTTGGCATTTCGTCTTTGCAGAGGAGTGACCTCCTCAAGCGGAATATGAAAGACCTGAGACGCTGTCAGTCGATGAATATCTTCCGCCTCCCTGTAAGCCTTGATCAGCTTTTCATCCCCGGACATGTGAGCCAGAACACGCAGCTCAATCTGTGAGTAATCAGCATCCAGGAATACAAATCCAGCTTCCGGTACAAATACTTTGCGGATCAGTCTTCCAAGCTCCATTCGGACTGGAATATTCTGAAGGTTTGGCTCTGTACTGCTGATTCTGCCAGTGGCAGTTATGGTCTGGTTAAAAGTGGAATGAATTCTTCCATCCTTCTCGATTACGGCTCCAAGACCGTCTGCATAAGTGGATTTCAGCTTTGTAAGCTGACGATATTCCAAAATATCATTTACGATTGGATTCTCTGATGCCAGTTTCTCTAATATATCTGCGGATGTGGAGTAGCCGGTCTTCGTTTTCTTTCCTCCCGGAATAGCCATTTTTTCAAAAAGGATCACACCAAGCTGTTTCGGAGAATTGATATTAAATTCTTCTCCTGCCTGCTGCCAGATCAGCTTTTCCAGTTCATGAATGCGGACAGTCAGCTTTTCACCATAATTTTTCAATTCTTCTCCTTTTACTTCGATTCCCCATTTTTCCATGGAATCTAACGTAAATACAAGAGGAAGTTCAATCTCTGTGTATACCTTCCACATACCTGTTTCCTGAAGCTTCGCTTTCAAGGGGGCTCTGGTGGCAAAAGCGGTATACGCCATATAGCATGCCAGATGTTCCAGTTCCGGCATATCCTCCTCCCAGGCCTTTTTCAGGGATATTTTTCCCAGAAGCTCTTCTTTTCCCGGAAGGAGCTTCCCATCCAGATAATCTTTTGCAAGCTCTTCATAAGTATAAGTACTTTTCAAAGGATTCAGAAGATAAGCTGCAATGCCACAGTCAAATACGTTTGCATCGGGTGTTAGATCAGCACGCTTGAGCATGGTTTTTACGTCCATGGAACAAACTGTGGTAGACTTCCCCAGCCTGCCGATCTTATCACTTAAATAAGCTGCTGTTACCATTCCCTCCACAGGAACATAATACATTTCATCTTCCCCTAATGCCAGACCAGCTCCATAGACACCTTCTTTATCCCAGAGAAGCGCTATTCCCACAGCTTCTGCCTGTCCCGCTTTTTCAAAAAGTGCCTCACAGCCCTCCAGATCATTGCAGATGAAAAAATCCTGTTCTATTGTATTTTCATTCACTTCAGCCGGATCAAATTTCATCAGAAAATTCCGGAAATCCAATTTTCTGCATAGCTCGTAGGCTTCCTTTGTAAAAATATTTCCTAACTGGAATTTCTCCTGTTCAAATTCTATGGGGCTGTTTGTACAAATAGTTGCAAGCTCCTTACTCAGCTGGGCCATCTGGTAATTTTCCCTCAAAGATTCTCTGGCCCGCTTTTGTGAAATCTCTTCCACATGGGAAAAAGCATTTTCTATGGAGCCATATTCTGCAAGCAGCCTGGTGGCTGTCTTCTCTCCGACACCTGGAATTCCAGGAATATTGTCGGCAGCATCACCCATAAGAGCCTTTAATTCTATAACCTGGGCAGGAGTAACCAGATACCGCTCCTGCACCTGGTCTTCCTTATAGTCTTCTATAACAGTCTGCCCTTTTGCAGTCCTTGGCAGACGGATCATGGTTTTCTTAGTCGCCAGCTGTAAAAGATCACGGTCACCGGAAAGAATGATTACATCCATACCTTTTTCTTCACCTTTTTTCGCCAGCGTACCAAGAATATCGTCTGCTTCAAAGCCTGCAAGGGAAACTGTGGCGATTTCCATCTTTTCAAGCATCTCTTTCAAGAGCGGAATCTGTTCCTTTAGTTCCTGAGGCATGGGCTTACGTGTACCTTTGTATTCTGGGTATTTCGCATGGCGAAAAGTCGGCTCACTTCTGTCAAATGCCACTGCCAGATATTCCGGTTTCTCTTCTCCCAGCACTTTAAACAGGATATTTAAAAAGCCATAGACAGCACCTGTATGCAGACCTTCTGAATTAGTCAGATCCGGAAGTCCGTAAAATGCCCTGTTTAAAATACTGTGACCATCTATCAGTAAAATTTTCTCACACATATAAGCCTCCTGTACCGTGTTTCCTATAATACCTGCATAATAATATAAATCAAAAATCCACCCAGTCCGGCAATCAACGCGCAGAATCCCATTCCACTCAGCGCGCGGCGGAATCTCATCTTCAGTATATAATGCTTGGATTTACGAATATCTTCTTCCAGAAGCTCCCGAAGATCCAATGTGGAATCTCTGCTCTGCTCATCCAGCTGCTGCATGGCAGCATGAACAATAAAATAAGTTTCCAGTTCGTCGTAACAGGACGGACAATTCTCCACATGTTCCAGAAAATCCTCCAGTTCATCTACAGATAAATCATGCTCAATGTATCGGTTTACCATACTCTCTGCTGTCTGACAATTCATGGAAACACACCTCCCTTTTGCAGCCCATATTTGTTATTATATCCGAATCTCCCTCAAAACACAAGAGACAGCAGATGTTTGATCGGATACGGTTACTCTTTAAACAGACAATGTAAATAACAAAAATCTGCTTAAGAGGTATCCGATCATTTTCTGCTGTCCCTTATTTTATATATCCGGCAATGCGGTTCTCTTTATTGCCGCAAAATCCAGTCAAATAATACAAAAATGCTTTTTTACTCTGCACTGGCAGTAAGAGACTTCGGCGGATCATTTAAAATCTTCATAAATTCCTCGCCTGTGATTGTTTCATGCTCATACAAATATTTTGCCAGTTCATGAAGCTTCTCAATATTATCCTCAAGAATCTTATAGGCCTTCTCATGCTGTCTTCGTACCAGCTCTACTACCTTTTTGTCCAGAAGTGTCTGTGTTTCAAAGGAGCAGCTAAGACTTGAATCACCGCCCAGATACTGATTGTTCATACTTTCCATCGCAACCATATCAAACTCATCGCTCATGCCATAGCGTGAAATCATGCCTCGGGCAATCTTGGTAGCCTGCTCGATATCATTCGACGCGCCAGTTGTAATACTGTGGAAAATCAGTTCTTCAGCAGCACGTCCACCAGTAAATGTAGCAATTTTATTCTCCAATTCTTCCTTTGACATCAGGAAGTGCTCCTGCTCATCCACCTGCATGGTGTATCCAAGAGCGCCTGAGGTACGGGGAATAATGGTAATCTTGTGAACCGGAGCAGAATCCGTCTGTTTCGCCGCCACAAGTGCATGTCCCACCTCATGATAGGATACGATCAACTTCTCCTTATTGGAAAGCACCCGGTTTTTCTTCTGATAACCAGCGATAACTACCTCAATACTCTCCTCAAAGTCAGCCTGGGTAGCAAACTTCCTGCCGTCACGGACAGCACGAAGAGCTGCCTCGTTTACAACATTGGCAAGCTCTGCACCGGAAGCGCCGGCTGCTGCCTTGGCAATTTCATCGAAACGGACACTGTCTGCGATTTTGATCTTTCTGGCATGGACTTTCAGGATTTCCTCACGTCCTTTCAGATCCGGAAGTTCTACCGGAATACGTCTGTCAAAACGACCTGGACGCAGAAGGGCCGGATCCAGGGAATCCGGACGGTTGGTAGCAGCCAGGATCACAACTCCCTTGGAGCCGTCAAATCCATCCATCTCTGTAAGCAGCTGGTTTAATGTCTGCTCACGTTCATCGTTTCCACCTGTGAAGCTTCCGCTGTCACGTTTCTTACCAATGGTATCAATCTCATCAATAAATACAATACAAGGTGCCTTCTCATTTGCCTGTTTAAACAGATCACGAACCTTGGCAGCACCCATGCCCACAAACATTTCCACAAATTCCGAACCGGAAATAGAGAAAAACGGTACTTCTGCTTCTCCTGCAACTGCCTTGGCGAGCAATGTCTTACCTGTACCAGGAGGTCCTACAAGAAGGGCGCCTTTGGGCATAGATGCTCCAATCTCCGTGTATTTCTGTGGATTGTGAAGATAATCTACAATTTCCGTAAGAAGCTCTTTCGCCTCGTCCTCACCTGCCACATCTGTAAATTTAATTCCTGTAGAAGACTTCACATATACTTTGGCATTGCTTTTTCCAAAGGACATTGCTCCGCCAGGGCCTCCGCCCATAGAGCTCATCATCTTTTTACTCAGCCATCTCCCAAGGAAAACAAAGATTACGATTGGAATCACATATCCGATCACCAGACTGAGAAAGATGGACTGCTTCTGAGGCTCCACTGCTTCCATACTGGTTCCGGCTTCATAAAGGCGGCTTACAAGGTCTGGATCATCCATACGTACAGTCTTGCACACCACGTCCTCGCCGTTCTTTCTGACTACATAATAGATATAATCGTCCTGCACCTCTGCCTTGGATACATTTCCACGCTCTACATTGCTGAGGAATGTACTATAGTCGGTCTTCTCCACAGAGCGTTCCTGCATGGCAGGAATGGCAAATATGTTCAGGAAAAGGATCACCCCAACCGCTATCAGTGCAAAAATGTACAATGGCCGGTTTTCTGGTTTTTTATGGTCAATATTCATTGGCATTTCCTCCATTTTCTGTCAACTGTTAAATACTTTAGCATTTCCATGTATGAATATCAATATTCTGCCTCAAAAATTTATAAACTTTTCATAATTTCATCTTTACTTTATTTTTATAATGTGCTATTATATCAATTGTTCAACCGCCGGCATGTCGGAATGGCAGACGAGGCAGACTCAAAATCTGTTGTAGGCAACTACGTGTGGGTTCAAGTCCCACTGCCGGCACTTTTTCATATTTCATATGTTATATAAATCCTGTCAAATCCTTGATTTTACGGGATTTTTTATTGTTCAGAATTTCAAAAAATGGCAAGGGTTGTCAAAAATTTGCCCTGCATTTGCCTCGTGGATTCATACTTTTGACCATCAATCTCCAACTGTTCCAAAGAAATTCTTTCTATATAGCAAAAGAGGATCCGCCAGCATTTCAGCGGTTCCTCTTTTCATTTACACAGTCTGCAAGCCAAACGCATCAAACTGTTTTTATCTTACTCATAAGTAATTACGCCCGGTCTTCATCCTCCAGCATTTTCTCATAAATCGGGAAGCAGTCGAAAGTTGCAAAGTAATCTCTTGGAGTCTCGGCGCGACGGATCATATCGAAGCTTCCATCTTCGTGAAGAAGGATCTCCGCAGATTTCAATTTACCATTGTAATTATATCCCATGGAAAAACCATGTGCGCCAGTATCATGAATCACCAGATAATCTCCCATATCAATCTTCGGAAGATAACGGTCAATTGCAAACTTATCATTATTCTCGCAAAGAGATCCTGTGATATCATACAGATGATCGCAAACCTGATCCTCTTTTCCAAGAACAGTAATATGATGATAAGCACCGTACATAGCCGGCCGCATAAGGTTTACTGCGCAGGAATCCACACCGATATACTCTTTGTGAGTGTGCTTCTCATGAATCGCTTTTGTTACCAGGCAACCATAAGGTCCCATCATGAATCGTCCAAGTTCTGTATAAATAGCTACATCTCCCATTCCTTCCGGAACCAGAACTTCTTCATATACCTTGCGTACACCCTCTCCAATTGCACGAATATCGTTTGGAGTCTGCTCTGGGCGATAAGGAATACCTATACCACCGGAAAGATTGATGAATTTAATATGCGCCCCAGTCTCCTTCTGAAGCTTCACAGCAAGTTCAAACATAACCTTCGCAAGCATCGGGTAGTAATCATTCGTCACTGTATTGCTGGCAAGAAATGCATGAATTCCAAACTCCCTGGCGCCCTTACTCTTCAGGATACGGAATGCATCAAAAATCTGCTCCGTAGTCATGCCATATTTTGCATCCCCGGGATTATCCATAATATCGTTACTGATTTTGAACACTCCGCCAGGATTATAACGGCAGCTGATAATCTCCGGAATCTTTCCAACAGCTTTCTCTACACTCTCAATATGAGTGATGTCATCAAGATTGATAATTCCACCTATCTCATCTGCATATTTAAACTCTTTATCCGGAGTGTCGTTGGAGGAAAACATAATGTCTCCCTTCTTACATCCGATAGCTTTGGAAAGCATCAGTTCTGTCATGGATGAGCAGTCACATCCGCAGCCATATTCCTGCAAAATCTTGATCAGGAATGGGTTCGGGGTTGCCTTTACTGCAAAAAACTCCTTAAAGCCTTTGTTCCATGCAAAAGCTTCCTTTAAAGCCTGTGCATTCTCCCGGATTCCTTTCTCATCATAAAGATGAAATGGGGTAGGATATTTTCCGGCAATTTCCTGTACCTTTTCCAGTGTTACAAAAGGTGTCTTTTTCATAATAGTTTCTCCTCGTTTGTAAAATACAGCACTCGCTGCTCTTAAAAAGTAATTTTTCTGTTGTCACAAGTCAGAGCCTGTGACAGCTTTATTTGGCTTCAATCACATGCAGCATATTTGTTACAGCACCTTCCCGGGTCATATTGGTAGCAGGATCTCCAACCGTAAATACGATCAGGTCTCCTTTCTTTGCAAGCCGCTTTCTGCGGACAACGCTCATGGCCTGGGAAATAATATGCTCTGTGGAATCCTTCTCGTATCCTTTCAACGGTGTAACGCCCCATACAAGCTGAAGTCTATGCAGAATCGTATCATTGGGAGTAACAGCATAAATAGGAGCTTCCGGCCGGAAATTGGAAATCAGTCTGGCTGTTCTTCCTCCAAAGGTAGGAGTCACAATGGCCTTGG
Source organism: Ruminococcus sp. D54t1_190329_F1 (assembly GCF_015551645.1). Lineage (NCBI taxonomy): Bacteria > Bacillati > Bacillota > Clostridia > Eubacteriales > Oscillospiraceae > Ruminococcus > Ruminococcus sp. D54t1_190329_F1. The sequence continues at coordinate 43,024 of NZ_JADNDC010000015.1, read as the reverse complement.
CCTTCAGATCTCTTGCAGTCTGCACTGCTGCCAGTCCCACAGCGCTGGACACTCTGCTCTCACCACACATATTGCGGTTATGGGTATAATCCTCATAATTCAGGTGAGGCTCTGTGGTCTGTGCAATCTCCACCATCATCTTCAGTGCTTCCAGCGGATATTTACCAGCTGCAGTCTCACCGGAAAGCATAATAGCATCTGTACCGTCGTAAATAGCATTGGCAACGTCTGCCACCTCTGCTCTTGTAGGACGTGGATTGCGAATCATGGAATCCAACATCTGGGTAGCAGTAATAACCGGAACATAGTTCTCATTGCACTTGCGGATGATCATTTTCTGGATATAAGGAACCTCACTAGGAGGAATCTCCACACCAAGATCACCTCTGGCAACCATAATACCATCTGCAGCCTTGATGATCTCATCAATATTTTCAACACCTTCGGCATTCTCGATTTTGGCAATGATTCCAATATCATGTCCGCCATTTTCATCCAAAAGCTGACGGATTTCTTTAATCGCTTTTGCATCACGGACAAAAGAAGCTGCAATATAGTCAAACTCCTGTGTAATTCCAAACAGAATATCATCTTTATCCTGCTCTGTAATTCCCGGAAGCTTCACATTCACATAAGGAACATTGATTCCTTTGCGCTCTCCAAGCTCGCCGCCGTTTAAGACACGGCAGACAATATCCCCATTCTTAATATTCTCAATCTCCAGTTCGATCAGACCATCATCAATCAGGATTTTGCCGCCTTTTTTCACATCTTTGTAAAGATTTTCATATGTGATGGCGACTCTGGTCTCATCTCCCTCTATATCACCGGTAGTAAGTGTAAATTCGCTTCCAGCCTCCAATGTAATCTTCTTATGATCCTTAAGAAGCTTGGTACGGATCTCCGGTCCCTTTGTATCAAGAAGCAGGGCAACCGGAATATTCAGTTCTTCCCGTAGGTTTTTGACCATGTCTACTCTTCCCCTGTGTTCTTCATGAGAACCATGGGAAAAATTAAAACGTGCAATATCCATTCCGGCACGCATCATAGCTCTTAAAGTATTTTTCTTACTGGATGCTGGTCCCATAGTACAGATAATTTTTGTTCTCTTCATAAGCAGTCTTTCCCTCTGTCTTTTCAGTCATTTGCTGGCTGCTGCCCACATCGTTCACAGCAGCCATGCGATGTTACCGGTTAACAATTACATTAATTTCATTTCACATGTGTATGTGTAAAAAGATGATCCTGGCAATACTCATAATTTCCATTGCATCTGGAACAAAAACGAAATTCCAGATTAGGATCATCAAGCTCAGTACGTCCGCAAATCGCGCATTTGTGCTTGGTCACACTGCCGCTGCCTGATTTCATACGTCCCTGGGGTTCCATTGCTCTGCGGAATTCATTTCTTCTGTGGATCTCCTTCGGGTTATACCGGCTGAAATCCTTTGTTCCAAAGTAAAAAATAATGAAATTCAACAGTGAAGCCACAATCGGGATCACCAGATACCATGCACCTGCCATAACGTACTGAATCATTTCATATACAACGATCACCACATAAAAAATTGCCATCCACTTCATCTTCACCGGAATGATAAACATAAGCAGAACCTGCATATCCGGATAACACATTGCATATGCAAGGAATGTGGACAGACTGATATAATAAGTAGAAAATACGTTTCCTACCAGAACATTTCCTCCGAGAAGGAAATACAGAATAAACGCTCCCAAAATTGTAAATATCACGCCCGAAAGAATATACAACGTATATTTAAAAGTTCCAATCGTCCGCTCCAGAGAAGTTCCAATTGGATAATAAAAGAACAGAACTGCAATTGCAAACCATAATACTCCGGAAGTGCTCGGTGGATACAGTACCCAGGTTACCAGTCTCCATACCTGTCCCCGCAGAATATACGCTGGTTCCAGGCTCAGCCAGTTCAGTATGCCTGGATTCACGATCATCAGTGCATAACCGATCACATAGCATACAATCATGTAAATTGTGAGATTGGGAATACCAAATCTTCCAAATTTTCGTTCCAGCTTATCAATAAATTTCATGTAATCCTCCTATTCAGAAAAATTTCTTCTTGGACAGAATCACAGCTGCCACAATACTCACCAGTATGGACAGCAATATCACCACTAAAAATCCCCATTTGTCAGCAGAAAACGGCATTCCCGAAGGGCTCAGGTTCATTCCATATGCACTGAACACAATAGTGGGAATACTCATTACAATCGTGATAACGGACAAAACCTTCATAACCACATTCAGGTTATTGGAAATAACCGAGGCAAAAGTCCCCATCATGCTGCTTAAGATACCGCTGTATATATTGGCCATCTCGATTGCCTGTTTATTCTCAATGATAACATCTTCCAGAAGATCCGTATCCTCCGGGTACTGCTTAATGCTCTCTACCTTCAGAAGCTTCTCCAGTACTACCTCGTTCGACCGAAGAGATGTAGTAAAATAAACCAGGGATTTCTCCAGTTCCAACAGTTCCATTAGTTCCTGATTACGGGTGGACATGTGGAGCTTCTCCTCCACCTGTTCACTTTTCTTATCTATAATACGCAGATAATGCAGGTACATAGTGGCATTGCGGTACAGGATCTGCAAAATGAATCTGGTTTTCATATAGGTAAAGAAATTACGTACTCTTCCCTCCATAAACCGGGTAAGCACCTGGGTATCCTCCAGACATACGGTAAAAATCATCTTCTTGGTAACAATAATACCAAGAGGGATAGTGCCATACCAGTCCTTGTCATTGCGTTCCTCGATCATAGGAACATCTACCAGGATCAGTGTATAATTATCTTCCACTTCAATACGAGAACGCTCTTCCTCATCCAGAGGAGCGCGAAGATCATCTACTTCGATTCCGAATCTTTCGGACATCTCAAAGATCTCAGTTGCAGTGGGATTGGTCATTGCAATCCAACAATCCTCCTGTGGCTCCTGAATCTCATGGATCGCACCCTCTATTGTCTTAAAAATCCTTACCACAAGCTGCACTCCTTCCAATCTCTTGCTTCTGTATAAAAACCAGCTGTCCCACTTTTCTGTCAGACAGGGCTCCTATCCTCAAAAATACACGCTTAATTATAATTTCTACAGGAAATTTTGTCAATTCTAATAGATTCGGTTTACAAATTTTTTGCATTTCGCTATAATGTCTTTAACATCACATTCATACTTTAATTCGGCACAGCAGTTTTCCCTCCACAACTGGCGATTGCTGCAGTCCGAAGAAGAAAGGATTTATGCCTATGAGTCAGTCAACATTTGGAAAAAAATTTACGGTAACTACCTGGGGAGAGTCCCACGGCAAGGCACTGGGCACCGTTGTAGATGGCGTTCCGGCAGGACTTTTCCTTACGGAGGCAGATATACAGGCTTATCTGGACAGAAGGAAGCCTGGCCAAAGCCGTTACACCACTGCCCGAAATGAAGGAGATGAAGTCGAAATCCTTTCCGGAGTCTTTGAGGGACAGACCACTGGCACCCCCATTTCCATGATCGTGCGGAACAAAGACCAACGTTCCCGGGATTACGGAAATATCGCGCAGACCTATCGTCCTGGACATGCAGATTTTGGGTTTGACAGTAAATATGGTTTTCGCGACTACAGAGGCGGTGGACGTTCCTCTGGACGTGAGACCATCGGCCGAGTTGCCGCAGGAGCCATTGCAGCCAGGATTCTGAAAGAACTTGGTATTACCCTGCAGGCCTACACCAGTTCCATCGGACCAGTCTCCTGCCACAGCTACCACCCTGAAATAATACCGGAAAACTCTTTCTATATGCCAGATATGGTTGCCGCAGAAAAAGCAGCCAAGTATCTGGAGAAATGCATGAAAGAGGAGGACAGTGCAGGCGGTGTTGTCGAGTGCCGTATAAGCGGCGTTCCTGCTGGCATTGGAGATCCTGTATTTGGAAAACTAGATGCAGCTTTTGCCCAGGCACTGATGTCTATTGGCGCCGTAAAAGCAGTGGAAATCGGCGATGGTGTAAAGGTTTCCACCATGAAGGGTTCCGAAAACAATGATGGCTTCCACATGGAAAATGGCAGAATTGTAAAGACCACCAACCACTCTGGAGGCATTTTAGGCGGAATCAGTGACGGCGGTGAAATTCTCCTCCGCGCCCACATCAAACCAACCCCATCCATTGCACAGCCTCAGCAGACTGTTACCACTACCGGCGAGAACACCTCCATCGAAATCAAAGGCCGCCATGATCCTGTGATCGTGCCCCGCGCCGTTGTAGTCGTGGAATCCATGGCCGCCATCACACTGGTAGATGCCATGTTCTCCAATATGAGTGCACGCATGGACTATGTAAAAAACTTTTATCTTTAAAATTCGTCAAAAAGGCAGTTACCTGAATCTTTCTCTCATTCAGATAACTGCCTTCATTATTTATATAATCTGTGAAAAAATTCACTATTCACACTAACGCGTGTTTGAAAAAATATACCTATGCCTCCAAATCCTCAATATCATTTCCATCCGGTACCGGCCAGATATTGATGCAGTTCGGAGTCTCGATCTTACGCGGCTTGCCTTTCATCATAATGATGTTCTTCTCATAGTCAACCTTGAAGGTGGTAATGCTGTTGCTGGAATGGTTGGCAACGGCAATGTGCTGGTTATCCGGGAAGATTACAAGGTCTTTCGGATAGTCACCACTTACTGGAAGAACAAGCTTGCGTTCCAGAAGTCCTGTCTCAGAATCCACTTCAAACATGCCCACTGTGTTCTCACCGGCTGTGGTGCAGAACAGGTGCTTGCCATCCGGTGCAAGTGCAAGTCCGGAAGCAGCATTGTGAGATACACCTCCATCCTCTTTCTTCGCCAGGGTAGAAATGCTCTGAAGCAGTTCAAATTCCGGAATATCTCCATTTCCGTTATAGCTATAAACCTTTATCTCATTGCTCAGCTCAAAAAGCACATATGCGAAACGTCCATCTGCACTGAAACGGATAATACGCGGTCCGCTCTCTCTCGGGCATCTTACAATATCAACCAGCTCCAGCTTATCTGTGCGCTTATTGATCCGGTAAACCTTGATCTGGTCAATTCCATTATCTACTGCGCAGAGATATTTATTATCCGGAGTAGGACGTACACAGTTTACGTGAGGACGGAAGTTACGCTCTGCAACACTTCCAAGACCAGTGTGGAAAACACCGTCCATAACACTTCCAAGACGTCCATCCTTATGAGTGTGTACAACGGTTACCTTTCCATCGTGATAACCTGCTACGTAAAGATATTTGCCATCTACGTCTGTAGCAAGGAAACAACCTCTCATGCCATCAATATCCACGCTGTTGATACGTGCCAAATCGCCATTATGATCACGCTTGAATACCGCAACGCCCTCATCCTCGATAGAATAAAGGTATTTTCCATTCTTGGATACCGCGGTATAAGACGCATTACTTACTTCCACTTCACTTCTCTCTGTGAGAGTACCTTCTTCCAGGTTCACGTCATAAACCTGAATTCCCTTGCTGGTTCCGTGAGTATAGGTTCCTACATAAGCCACATATTTCTTACCCATTTGTCTAGCCTCCTACAGTCTCTTTCTGGAAACCGTCCGTTCACGCTGTTCTTCCGATCTTTTTTACAGCGTAGCGGGTCACTGTGCAGCTCTGAATATTACTGCATTCTCTATATCAGTAAATCCTCTGCCACGGTTCATTTATTACAGCCGCATTTTATTACAGCAACTCGTATTCTGGTTTCTTTTATGTAATTGTGTCTAAATTATACCACACACATTTTCAAAGAACAAGCTTTACTGCATCCAGAGTTTCCATAATAATTTCATCTGTATGAGCCGCTGACAGGAACATGGCTTCAAACTGGGACGGAGCCATATGAATTCCCATATTCAGCATTTTTTTGAAATATTCTGCAAATGCCACTGTGTCAGAAGATTTTGCAGAAACATAATCGACAACAGGCTGTCCCGTAAAGAACAGGCTTCCAAGAGAGCCCACATAATTCATCTGGTAATTCAGACCTTTTTCTTTCACGATTTTTCCCATTCCACCGTAGAGAAGCTCTCCCTTTTTCTCCAGTTCCGTGTAAATTTCCTGATGGTCATACAAATATTTCAGCTGGGTAAGCCCGGCAGCCATAGCTACCGGATTTCCGCTTAAAGTACCTGCCTGATATACTTTTCCTGCCGGAGCAACCAATTCCATCACATCTCTTCTTCCGCCATATGCACCTACCGGCATTCCGGCACCAATGATTTTTCCATAAGTAACCAGATCCGGTGTTACACCAAAATACTGTGCTGCGCCGCCAAATGCAAGTCGGAATCCGGTAATCACCTCATCAAAAATAAGAAGGGCATGGTATTGGTCGCAAAGAGCGCGAAGTCCCTGCAGAAATCCTTCCCTTGGCGGAACTACGCCCATGTTGGCTCCAACTGCTTCCACGATCACTGCTGCCACCTGGCCATCTGCCTGCTGAAAAAGAGTCTCCACACTGCCAAGATCGTTGTAAGCTGCCAGCATAGTATCCTCTGTACAGCCTTTTGGAACACCGGCACTGTCCGGCACACCACTTGTCATCACACCGGAACCTGCGCTTACCAGCATGGCATCACTGTGTCCATGATAGCAGCCTGCAAATTTGATGATCTTATTTTTCCCCGTATAACCTCTTGCCACACGGATTGCACTCATAACAGCCTCTGTACCAGAATTGACCATTCGGACCATATCCACATGCGAGATTCTGTCACAGATAAATTCAGCCATTTCCACTTCAATCTCTGTAGCGCATCCAAAACTCAGGCCTTTTTCACATGCCTTCAGAACGCTTTCCCGTATTGCAGGAAAATTGTGTCCCAGGATCATTGGTCCCCAGGAATCTATGTAATCAATATAACGATTGCCATCTACATCATAAATATAGCAGCCATCTGCACGTTCAATAAATCTCGGTGCTTCTCCAATAGCGCCATATGCACGCACCGGACTGTTTACACCGCCAGGGATTCTTTTTACCGCTCTCTCAAAAAGCTTCTCAGACTTTGTCATTATCCGATTCTCCCTTCCTCCATCATTTTTGCAATTTCTTCTGCAAAATAGGTGATATAAATCTGTGCACCTGCACGATAAGCTCCCACCGCCATTTCTCCAACGATCCGCTCTTCATCGATCCAGCCCATCTTTGCTGCAGCCTTCACCATGGCATACTCACCGCTTACACTATAGGCAGCTACCGGAACATTCACAGCCTTGGAGATCTCAGATACCATATCAAGATAGGACATGGCAGGCTTCACCATAATAATATCAGCGCCTTCTTCAATATCCATAAGAGCTTCTTTCATTCCCTCTCTTCTGTTGTGGAAATCCATCTGATAGCTCTTGCGGTCTCCAAAAGCAGGAGCACTTCCGGCTGCATCGCGGAATGGACCATAGAACGCAGAAGCATATTTCACCGCATAAGACATGATCGGAATATTGGTATAACCGCCCAGATCCAGTTCTTTACGGATGGCAGCTACACGTCCGTCCATCATATCGGAAGGCGCGATCATATCAGAGCCAGCCTGCGCATGAGACAGAGCTGTTTTTGCCAGAAGCTCCAATGTCTTGTCGTTGTCAACATCATGGCCGCAAAGAACGCCGCAGTGACCGTGAGAGGTATATTCACACATACACACATCTGTCACATAATACATCTCTGGAAATCTGCTCTTTGCTTCCCGAAGTGCCTTCTGTACAATACCATCCTGAGCGTAAGCGCCGCTTCCGACTTCATCCTTATGATCCGGGATTCCAAAAAGCATAATGCTGTTTACTCCTGCTTTTTCCAACTGCTCCAGCTTATAGGGAAGACGGTCCAGGCTGTAACGGTACTGCCCTTCCATGGAAGGAATCTCTTCCTGGATTCCATTTCCTTCCATTACAAACAGCGGATAGATAAGAGAAGATTTGTCCATTCTGGTCTCTCTCACCATTTTTCGCAAATTTGCACTGCCCCTTAATCTTCTAGGTCTCTTAATCAGTTCCATTTTTCTTCACTCCTCTTCAGTGTCTCAACCAGTTCGATCAGACTGTCGATGGTTGCTTTTTCTGACATATATGTCTGCATTCCATAAGAATCCGCCGCTGCACGAGTCTGTTTCCCAATACATGCAGCACGAACCCTGGAATAATCAAGTCCTTTGGTACTCTCCACAAAGCCTTTCACTGTGGAAGCACTGGTAAATACAGCCAGGTCAATGGTGCCCTCTTCAAATTCTTTCTTCTCATTAATAAGAGGACTGCTTACATATCCGGTCTCATAAGTCGGAACATCATCCACCTGTGCACCTGTTTTTTTCAGTTCTTCTGCCAGCTCCCTGTTTCCAAGGGAGGCTCTTGGAATCAGAATCTTTTCTGTTCCATTTAAAAGAGCGCCAAGTTCTTTTCCAAGGGTATTTCCATCATAAACAGAAGGCATGAAATCCGGATAGATTCCTCTTTCCAGAAACTTCTTCTTTGTGCCCTCACCGATCACCGCGATTTTTGCATTTCCAAGAGAACGCAGGTCGATCTTCTTTTTCTCCATTTGCCTGAAGAAAACTTCCACGCCTGCAGGACTTGTAAATACCAGCCAGTCATAGCTGCGGATATGAGAAAAGGCCTGGTACAGTCTGCTCTGATCCTCCAGAGGGATAATACTGATGGATGGAAGTTCCAGTACTTCTGCACCTTTCTCCCGAAGAAGGGCCGCAGTTCTGGAAATATTCTCCTTTGGCCGGGTGACAAGGATCTTCCAGCCTGCCAGAGGTAATTTCTCATACCAGGCAAAATCATCTGCCAGAGTGCAGACCTTTCCTACCACAATAATGGCCGGTGTCTGGATCTTCGCCTGGTCAGCCGCGGCTTTCAGGGTACCAACAGTAGCCACCACTCGTTTCTGACCTGCTGTGGTTCCTTTGGACAAAACAGCGGCAGGCATATCCGGTTCCATACCAGCTTTCATAAGACCATTGCAGATATCCTCCATGGCAGTGATTCCCATAAGAAAAACAAGAGTTCCCTTTGTATGCACCAGTGCCCCAAAATCAATGTCGTACTCCATACCCTTGCGTTTATGTCCGGTGATAACATGGACAGAGGAACAGAAATCCCGATGTGTCACAGGAATCCCATTGTATGCAGGTACGGAAATCGGGGATGTCACACCAGGAACTATTTCATAAGGAATGCCCTCCTTTGTAAGAAGCTCCAGCTCCTCTCCTCCTCGTCCAAAGAGAAAAGGATCGCCGCCTTTCAGGCGTACTACCTTGTTGCCCTTTTTTGCCTCTTCAGCAAGAACCTGATTGATCTTCTCCTGGGACATGGTATGGTGGCCGGCACGTTTTCCCACGTTGATCAATTTTGCAGAAGCAGGAATTCTGGTCAGGATTCCCTGTCCTACCAGGCTGTCATAAACAACCACATCTGCCTGTTCCAGCACCTGGGCACCTTTCATTGTAAAAAGTCCCACATCTCCAGGACCGGCTCCCACTAGCCAGACTTTTCCCGGTTCTTTTTTGTTGTCTTCCTGCAAGCCAGACTCTTTGTATTCCACTTTGCAGCGCTCCTGCAGTTCTTTTGCAAGAGAAGTTCCCAGTTCTTCTGCATCTGAAGGATTTCCTGTTTTATATCCTTTCAGGTAATGTCCGGTTTCTTCCTCGTAATAAAGGCCGGTAAGTTTCAACTGACCATCTTTGATTTCTCCATAGGCTGCCACAGGAGAAGTACAGCCTCCGTTTAAATATTTCACAAAGGCACGCTCCGCTGCTGCCGCCTGGTGTGCCTGCAGATCGTCATATCCTTCCAGATATTCATAATCCAGCCCTTTTCTTCCCTGGACAGCCAGGATTCCCTGACCTGCTGCCGGAACCATTTCTTCTGTATCAAAATACCGGCTGATTCTTTTTTCAAGTCCCAGACGCTTCAACCCTGCGGCTGCAAGAACTAACCCTGCATAATCTCCGTTATCCAGTTTCTCCAGTCTTGTCTGAAGATTTCCGCGAATGCTTTTCACATTCATATCCGGATAAATTTCTTTCAGCTGCAGTTTTCTTCGAAGACTGGAACATCCGATGGGTTTGGACGGATCCAAAGTATGGCAGCCTTCTGGAAGAACCAGTACATCCCTTGCATCTTCACGTCTGGAAAAAGCAAGTATGGGAAGTTCCTCTGAGATTTCCATTGGCATATCTTTCAGACTATGAACTGACAACTGGCTTCTTCCTTCCAGAAGCGCCCGATCCAGTTCTTTTACAAACAGACCTTTTCCTCCGATTTTATCAAGTGTACGGTCCAGAATTTTATCACCTGTGGTCTTCATGGTAAGAATTTCCACATCTGTTTCCGGGTGCTTGCAGACAATATAGTCCCTCACCATCTGGCTTTGCAGTACGGCAAGCTTGCTCTCCCTGCTTCCGATCACAACTTTTTTATTCATAACTATCCTCATCTTTTTCCAGTTCTTCCAGAAGTGCCTGCATTTTTTCTCTTACTGCCTTAGCCTTTTTGTGATTGACACCGCTGGCCGTGATTCCCACTACAATATCATCCTTCAGACAAATTCCGGGAAAGTAAAAATCGCACAAATTCTTATCACTTGCAACATTTACATAAATTCCCTCTTCTTTACAGATACGGTAAATTTCCTCATTTAACTCACTGTTATTCGTAACAGCCAGCACCATATAAGCCATAGAGAAATCTGATTTTTTCACAGGGCGGGGCTGGATCTGAATTTTTCCCAGCTTGCCCAGTTCCCAGAGATCGGCTGTCATCTTCGGTGCGATTACTGTAATATTCCTGGTAAATAATAATAATGCTTTCACTCTTCTTGTGGCAATGGTTCCCCCACCCACTACCACAATATTCTTATCCGATAAATCCACATACAGTGGGAAATAACGCTTATTTTTCATATGTTTTCTCCAGTCCTGCTACACATTCCAGAAATGCCTGTTCATTCATGCTGTCCCTGAGTCCAAACAACATTTTGTTTACAACCTTTTCCATTGCACGGTCCACTGCACTCAACAGCTGCTCTTTTTCCTGCTCTTCCATATGAGTGTTTTTCAGAGGCTTCATAATTCTTAAATTAAAATCATTTACTGCATTTTCTTTAATTTCCTGTATACGCGGGATCAGATCTTTCCCTTCCAGCCATTTGAAAAATTCATCCATCTGCTCACGGACGATTTTTCCAGCTGCCTCCAGATGTTCCTGAAGCTCGGCAGGCTTCTCATCCGTTTTGAAGCTGTCCATGTCATATAAAGTCACACCTTCAAACCTGCCCACCTCTGGTTCAATATCTCTTGGAACCGCCAGGTCAATAAGTACAATGGTCTTCTCCAGTTCCAGATCCTCAAACAGCTCTTCGCGCAAAGTGAAGTTGGGACTTGCCGTGGCGCTTACCACAAGATCGCATTTTGGCAGATATTCCATTCGTTCTCCATAATTAATTCTTTTACAGCCAAAAGGAATGCTTACCATACCACTTCGGTACTGACGGACTGTTACCGTCACATCTGCTCCGCTCTCCATCAGGGTCTGAGCTGCCACCTTTCCCATCTCACCGTTTCCGATCACCATACAGACCTTTTCTTTTACTGAATAGCCTTGTTTTTCCAGCATTTGTATAGCCTGATGGATCACAGATGGATTTCCATGGGAAAATGGGACTTCTGTTTTGATCTTCTTGCCTGCTGTCACGGCCATTCGAAAAAGCACCTCCAGAGCTCCGTCTGTGGTAAAATGTTCTCTGGCAATTCCAAGGGCGTCCTTTACCTGCGTCAGGATCTGGTCTTCACCCAAAATCTGGGATTTCAGCCCTGATGCAAGATAAAACAGATGTTCTACAGCGTCATGACCTTCCCGTTTTATAAAATACTTCTCGTATTCCCTGTTCTGTATTTTTTTTAATCTGCAAAGCTCTTCATATAAAGAAATCTCAGTTTCCTCATCAACGCTTGCCCAGACTTCCAGGCGGTTGCATGTGGACAGGATAATGCAGCCGTTGATTCCAGGCTGCTCTTTTATTTTCTCCATTGCCTCTCCTGCATTTTTTCTGGTAAATGCAAATAAGGCTCTTATATCTATGGGAGCCATACTATGGTCGATTCCAATCATGGAAATACTCATCTTATGTAATTCTCCTTAAAAACATTTTGCTTTGGCGTTTTGTGTTTCTATCTTTTTTCCGCCACCGCTAATTTTACTAATTTGCAGGGAGATTGTCAATAAAACAACAATGAAAAACTTCCAGGCGGTTCGATTATGGGCTACTTATCCGTCTGGAAGTTTTCTTATATTCTTCTTATCTTTTCATTCCCTATGAGTGCCTCTAACCACCTGAATGCCTCTGTCTTCCAGCATTTCACAGATACGGGTTATTCTTGGGCACTCTTTTTTGCCGTCGATCAGACAACATACACCAACATGCATAACTTTTATGTCTTCACTGACCAGCCTGTCAATTTTTTCCAGAATTCCTTTGTCATCATCTGGTTCTGCAGGATTCATACTTTTACATCCATTGCATGTCATCATTGCTGCCAAACAGGTATCCTGGGAATATTCCTTAAAAAAGGCCTCCCGTTCCATAAAAGCCTTCAGACATCCCACCCTGGCACAGACATCGTTGGAATGAAGACAGGTCAAAGTTCCGATCTTTGTCATTTTTCTCACCTTTTAACTCTTGTGCCTGTTTATTTTATAAGAACAAAATATGCATTTTCCCCTGACTGTCATAGACAACTTCTGATTCCACCTTATAAATCCGTCGGATCAGCTCCGGTGTCAAAACTTCCCCAGGAGTACCCTCCCCCTCCAGAACACCGTCTTTTAAAACATAAATCCGGTCGCAGTATGCAGCTGCAATGTTCAGATCATGAATTGCAGAGATCACGGTAACATCCAGATTCTTTACCAGCTTCATCAGCATGATCTGATGAGTGATATCAAGATGATTGGTAGGCTCATCCAGGATCAGGGCAGGCGTCTGCTGTGCAAGGGCTCTTGCAAGAATCACGCGTTGCTGCTCGCCTCCTGATAAAGTGGAAAAGCTGCGGTCTGCAAATTTGTCCATCTGAACGATTTTCAGCGCTTCCTCTACGATCCGGTAGTCATCTGCATTGTCTCTTTCCAGAGTTTTTTTATGAGGCGCACGCCCCATCAAAACTACTTCTCTTGCGCTGAAATCAAAATTATAGTAATTGTGCTGGGCTACCACCGCCATTTTCTTTGCGGAGCTTTTTGCATTCATAGCATAAAGTTCTTCCCCATCAAGATATACAGCTCCGGAATCTGCCTTTAATACACGGTAAATACATTTCAGCAAAGTGGACTTTCCACTTCCGTTAGGTCCAATGATCCCCACCAATTCCTTATCTCTGGTTTCAATGGAAATTCCCTTAAGGATTTCTTTTGCCTGAAAATTTACCCGGATATTTTCTGTGGTTATTTTCATCCCTTTTTCCCTCCGAAACCATAAGATTTGCGAACCAGTAAATAGATAAAACAAGGCGCTCCAATAATGGAAACCAGAACACCGATAGGCATTTCTGAGTTTTTCAGGATCACACGGCACGCCACATCACACCATATCAGAAAGGAACTTCCAAGCAGAGCACTAAGGGGGATCAGGCGGCAGTGATCTGTTCCAAACAAGATTCTTACCACATGAGGAATCACCAGACCTACAAAACCGATCACTCCGGCACAATACACGGCAAATCCTACCATCACAGAAGAAAGAATCAGATATGCAGTCCGAAATCTGTGCAGATCTGTTCCCAGGGTAATAGATACTTCATCGCCCAACAGCATCAGATTCAAATTCCTGTACTGCGTCCAGAAAAGCACTACACACACCAGCGTCACAGGAAGCATCACACTTACCCTTGACCAGTTGGCCCCGGCAAGACTTCCCATGGTCCATTTCATAACCTCTGTGGCACCATTTTTGTCATTTGTTATGTAGATCACAAAATTGGAAAAAGCAGAACAGACTGCGCTGATTGCCATTCCTGCAAGAATCAGCTTCGCCGATGTTGCTTTGCCTCCCATATTGGCAATTGCAATAACCGCAAAGGATGTGAGCATGGCTCCTATAAATGCGCAAAGCCCTACGGAGTTTCCTCCAAGGAAGCTGCCGATTCCAAGCATGATCGCCAGAGTTGCCCCGAAAGAAGCACCAGAAGAAATTCCAAGTACATAAGGATCTGCCAAAGGATTCTGCACAATTGCCTGCATGACCACGCCACACACAGAAAGAGCCATACCTACCGCCAGTGCCAGAAGAACCCTTGGAAGCCGGATCAGCCATACAACATCATGAATGGCCCCCTCAGAGTAGGAGGCCATACTTTTTATGTGGAATATTTTGTACAGAATCACGCTGTATACATCTTTCAATGACAGATCTGCATTTCCAAATGTAACAGCTGCCAGAATGGAAAAAACCAGAAATGCGGCAAGTCCCACAAGAGCTGTTGCATAGATAGATGAACGAAAAATTTTCTCTTTTTTCACTGTTTTTTCCTCAATATATCCATTCCACAATCCAATTAATCAATTGCAACATCTGGATATAATCCCTTAGCAAATGTTTCCACTCCGTCCTGGGTACGGGTTGCACTTGCGTACATTTCGCTGAGCATAATTGGATATACACGGCCATTCTTTACTGCGTCAAGGCTCTGGAGGGCTTCATCATCCTGGATCACGGCCATCTGGCTTTCCAGAACACTCTGTGGATCGTCACCTGCATATGGCATGTATACCACAAAGATCACATCCGGGTTTGCTGCAATAATGTCCTCTTTTCCAACGGTAGAAGCATCTGGATTTGCAAGAGTTGCACCTAACTTGGTTACCATATCTCCTCCGAGACTGCTTGCGCCATAGTTTGTAATGTCCTCACCAAGTGGCTCAAGAACCATTACTGTAGGTTTCTCTTCTACATCTTTTGTTGCCTCAAGTGTGTTGTCAATTACAGCTTTGATATCGTCAACAATTGCTTCTGCCTTATCCTGTACGTCAAAAATCTTACCAAGGTTCAGAATATCTGTATATTCATTTTCCAGTGTTCTCTCACCGCCTGGACGGGTATTAGAGTTATAATAAGTGTTGCAGCCTTTATCGATCCAGTTGGTTACATTTCCAAGGTTCTTATCAGAAAACAGGGAACTCCAGGAAAGGATCATATCTGGCTCCAGCATAGTGACAGTTTCAAGGGATGGGGTAAATTCATCAAGATAATTTGTTTTAGAAAATGCTTCTTTCAGATCATCCGGAACTTCGTTGTCAAGACCTGCAGTTGCAACAAGGCGGTCCTCAAGTCCAAGTGCCAGCATTGTCTCAATGCTGCCCTGATATACTGCGATAACCTTTTCCGGTGCTTTTTCATAGATGGTTTCGATCTCGTTTCCATCGTAATCATAGGTGGTGATGGTTAAAGGATACTCGGTTCTGGTCTCACCCTCAGAAGCATCCTCTTCCTCGGAAGCATCTGCAGTCTCTTCGGCCGGCTGGTTATCCTCTTTGATGGTCTCAGAGTCTGCACGCTCTGCTGCATATACTGCAGGCGCTGCGGACATGGTCATAGCAGCAGCCATCATCATAGCCATGATTCTTGTAGTTAAAACTTTGTTTTTCATTTCTTTTCCTCTCTTTTCGTTTGTTTTCGTAACCGAAAAGATGGGGCTTCAAAAAGCGTCACTACTACCCGTGACTTAAAAGGCACTTTTTACGGAAGCTCCTCTTCTTACCTTCGTCAAGCAGGTTTCCTGACTCGCAGGTAGTAACAGCATGGCTTCCCTTCTCACGCATATACGCAATGGTTTTCATAAGCCAGCCTTCCTGTATACAGTGGCCGCAACCGTTCAGGCGTTGCACCTGATTCCCTCTCACAGCGAAATCGCCGTTCACTTAACTGGTATTCAATTACTTCAACAGTCTAGCATATCTCTTCTTTAAAAACAACAATATTATTACCAATTTGCAAATTTTTTGGTCAATTATCTGGCAGTTTTTATATGCTCTACAAACAGCCTCCGAATGCTTTCGTATTCGCCAAGACCCTTCAAAACAGTTTCTACTTTATAGCCTTTCGCTCCGATCACATTTTTCCAGGAATCCGCTTCCTCCCCTGCCATATCATTCTTGGCATGGTCACCTGCCACGATCATAAATGGTGCGATCACAACTTTCTTGGCATCGCTTTTCTCCAGCTGGTTCAAAGCCTGGTCAATTTCCGGATAACCCTCTACGGTTGCCACGATCACATTTTCATATCCCATATCTTTGAATCTGTAATCAAGAGCGGCATAAACCGTATTTGCATAATGCTCTGTTCCATGACCCATAAGCACAAGTGCAGTCTTCTTATCCTGAATTACAGGAAATACATCTGTAATTGTTTTTACCACATATGCATTGTCTTCTTCTGTGGTAAGCAGCGGATTGCCGAATTTCACAGACTGGAAGTGATTAGCAGCTGCAAGAACGTCTGCTTTCATAAGATCGTTCTCCACTCCATTCATTACGTGAGTTGGCTGAACGATCACCTCTTCGATTCCGTCCTGTGCCATGCGCTCCATAGCTTCTTTCACGTTATCATAATGAATGTGATCCCGTTTTTCAATCTTCGCCAGGATCATCTTGCTTGTCCAGGCACGATAAATCCTGTACTGGGGAAAAGCGGCTCCAATTGTCTCTTCAATTGCGTCAATAGTCACTTTTCTGGTATCCTCATGGCTGGTTCCAAAGCTTACCACAAGAATTGCTTTCTTGGTGAGATTACCCATTCTCTTACCTCCATAGTTTTATTTTTACACTGTAATTATAAGGTAAAAATAAATTTTTTCAACTCAATTTTTAATAGCTTTAGCGTCTTGTCCTTCCTTTTTATTTATGGTAAATTTTACCTTGGAGGTGTTACTTTTATATGAATAAAGAAAATCAGTCTAAGATCATAGAACTTGTAAGACAGACAAAGCCACTGATCTTTCAGGAAATGACACATGAAAAGGTTACAGAAAAAGGAGCTGCAGATTACGTCACAAACGTAGATGTAGCTGTGCAGAAGTATCTGAAAGAGGCGCTTGGAAATGAATTTCCGGATATCGCACTGATTGCCGAAGAGAAAGAGAACCTTGGGCTGGATCCGGATAAATCATACTGGATTCTGGATCCCATTGACGGAACCACCAATCTGATCCGGGATTATCACTTAAGTGCAGTTTCTCTTGGGCTTTATGAAAATGGGGAGATTACTTTCGGTGTAGTTTATAATCCATTTACAGAAGAGCTGTTCTACGGAGCAAAGGGAGAAGGCGCTTACCTGAACGGAGCTCCTATCCAGGTTTCTGACCAGCCGGAATTCAAGGACGCGGTTGTATCCTTCGGTTCTTCTCCTTATGAGAAAAACAGGGCAAAGGAATTGTTCCCGATATTTTATAATATCTTTATGAACTGTGCTGACTTCAGACGTACCGGTTCTGCTGCTCTTGATATCTGCTATGTGGCATGCGGAAGACAGCATGCTTATCTTGAGCAGAATCTGAAGCCTTGGGACTACAGTGGGGCATCCATTATTTTAAGGGAAGCAGGCGGCACCATCACAGACTGGGGAAATAAGGAGCTGCCTTATCTGGCGAACTCAGATATACTGGCTTGTGTGCCACAGTTCCGGGAGATTTTGCTGAAGCTTATAAATGCGTAACAAGGCTGCAACCAGTTCTCAAAAGTTCTAAGTTTTCATATAAACACGGACTTTAGCTCGTTGTCCGCAAAATGAAAGACACCACTTCAGATTTTTATACATATAAAATCTAATAAAAATTGTTAGGTTTTATAAATAATCTGTTAAGGTGTCTTTTTTATTTAAACATATCTGCTTATATTCTTCCGCTTTTATTCTGCTGTATATTCACGCACTCTCAAGGGAATACCAAGCTTCTCTGCCACTTTACGGCTTTTCTCAACATTTTCCTCGCCAATGCAGTCTACAACGGTAAATTTTACATTTTCTGTATACTGTTTGCAATCTTCTGCAAATTTCAACATGGCATCAAATGCTTTTTCCCCATAGGCCGGACGTACTACTTCATTGTAGGACTTTGCGTCTGGCATATTCAGACTGATGGAAACAATGTCTACAGCCTGACACACTTCCCTGGCTATAGAACGCTTATTGATCAGGTCACCAAGTCCATTTGTATTCAGACGTAACCGGATTCCCGGACAGAGCTTACCATCTCGGTCTAAATGTGCCGGATATTTACTTCTTACATATTTGCTGACTGCGATCAGCTTATCCAATGCCATAGTCGGCTCGCCGTACCCGCAGAAAACAGCTTCTTTGTAACCGGAAAAATCAAACGCATCGATTGCCTTGTAGATTTCTTCCATTGTAGGTTCTTTCTCAAACCATAATGTCTTTGCACTACCTACAGAATCACCGTTGTTACGGATGCAGAAGGTACAGTTGCAGGGACATTTATTAGTTAAATTAAAATACACTTCATGATTATAACAATAAACAATATCAGCCATTATTCACTCGCTCCTTCATAATTCATGTTACTCTTCTCGCCATTCACAGCAGCTGTTTCATTTTTCTATTTTACACAATTCTTCAAGATATTTCTCGAAGCAGACCCCGTCATTTCGATCCGTGCCCTCCTGTACAGTTTCCGCAATTGCTTTGGAAAGGAAATTTACTGCCAGCTCTACACAAGTCATCATAGACATTCCCTTCACTAACCCTGCACTGAGTACAGAGGCAAACAGATCACCGGTTCCCGAATAGCTGCCCCCGGTCTTTGGGGCAAAACACCAGTAGACCTGACCATTTTCCACCACCAGATTTCCCATCTGCATAGAGTTCTTCTTATTCCTATCTGAAATTAGCGCAGGTGCTGCTTTCTGCTCTTTCACATATTCGATTCCCGTAATTACAGCTGCCTGTAAACAATATTCATTTGCCAGCTTCTCGCCGATTTTTTCAATCTGCTCCAGACGTTTCTCCCCATCCAGTTCCATAAGCCCTGCATATCTTTTTTCCATCTCTTCTTTCCCATACAAAAGAAGCAATGCTTCTGTCAGATTAGGGGTGATCACCTGTGCGCTTCTCACCAGCTGGACCATCCGTTCCCGCAAACCTTCTGTATAAATCCCATAAGCACCGCCATTATCTCCCATAACCGGATCCACCAGCACCACGGTCTTCTCTTTCCGGAATCTTCTGAGAAAATCCAGGATCTTATCTGCCTGCTCCTCGTCAGCCAGAAATCCTGTATAAATTCCATCCGGGGAAAATCCCCGTTTCTCCCATTCATCCATGATCTGTTCCATGTGCTCTGTATAATTGTCACAGTAATAGGAAGGATAACCGGTCTGGTTGCTGAGTACTGCTGTTGGCAGCGGTACAGCCTGCACGCCCATCACCGAGATCACCGGAATTGCCGCTGTCAGGGAACATTTTCCAAGCCCTGACAAATCCTGAATTACCGCTATTTTTTTCAAATATATCACTCCTGATTTTTATTGTAAATTTTTCGTTTATATTATAAAATATCATCTAAGTGTATGTACAGAAATATCCAAATTCAACTTTTTTAGAAGGGACAGTTTTATGTTAGACATTGAAAAGAATCAAAACCGCACTACGCATCTTTATATGGAAGTTTACGAATACTACCGGAAACTGATCCTGGATGGGAAAATGACACCCGGAAGCAAAATGCCTTCTCTCCGCAAGTGTTCCCAGGAGCTGAAGCTTTCCCGCACTACTATTGAAACTGCCTATCTTCAGCTTGCCGCAGACGGCTACATTATGGCAAAAGCCCAAAGCGGCTATTATGTCACAGAGATTGCCTCCCACCAGCATAAAAACAACCAGCCGGGTACTCATAAAGAAACTCATTACCGCTATGACCTGGCATCTTCAGGTGTAGATAAAGAAAGCTTTCGTTTTGACCTGTGGAGCCGTTACATGAAAAGCGCCCTCCGGCAGAATGAACGCATGCTGACCTATGGCGAACCCCAGGGGGAAGCGGATTTCCGGGAAACTTTGTCAGATTACATCCGTGAGAGGCGGAACATTCTTTGTTCACCGGATGATATTGTAGTAGGCGCCAGTTTCCAAAGCCTGCTGCAGATTCTCTGTCCTCTTATCCATGAAGTATATCCGGAATTTCACCGGGTATCCTTTCCAACCCCTTCTTTCGTTCACGGAAGCACAGTTTTCGGGGACTATGGATATGAGATCTGTTACCGTAACAAAGACTGTGATGTGGTCTATGTTTCTCCTGCACACATGACAAAGTGGGGCGAAATCATGCCGGTAAAGCGCCGTCTGGAGCTTTTGAAATATGCAGATGAACGCCATCATCTGGTAATCGAAGATGATTTCGAAAACGAATTTGTCTATTTCCAGAAGCCTACACCCTCCCTTTTCGGACTCTCCGGAGGACAGGGCGTAGTTTACATTGGTTCATTTTCCAGATTGCTGCTGCCTTCTATCCGTATCAGCTTTATGATCCTGCCTCCTGAGCTTCTCAATGCTTATAAAAAGAAAGCCGGATTTTACAACCAGACTGCTTCTAAAGCAGAACAGATTGCTCTGTGTCAATTTATCCGGGACGGTCATCTTGCTGCACAGACCAGAAGGCTGAAACGACTTTATTCTTCCAAATTAAAACAGCTTCGCAGCTCAGTCCGTCAGGTATTTGGCACTGGCTGTCAGATTCAGGTGGGCGCAGCCGGTACCAGTCTGGCTCTTACTTTGCCTTATGAAAAAAGCGGGGATGAATTAAAAAAACAGGCTTCTGAAAAAAGCCTGCATTTACAAATTCTAAAAGAAAGTGAGAAAGATGTGACGGTACTTATGTCCTGCTCCTCCATACCAGTACAGGATTTCGTCCCGGCCTGCGAACTGCTGAAGTCTGTAGTTTTGAACTAAACGGACAGCGTATACTTTGCCATTTACCACAGACAGAGTATACGCTGTTTTTTATCCCCGGTTGTTGTCGATCATATACAGCAAGGCATTGCAGATGCACGCTGCGATATTTGATCCGCCCTTACGCCCGCGGGCTACAATATACGGCACATCTGTATGCATGATCAGTTCCTTGGACTGCACCACATTCACAAACCCTACCGGCACACCGATGATCAGCTCCGGATTCAGTTTTTTCTCCTCGATCAGCTCATAAAGGCGAACCAGTGCTGTAGGTGCATTTCCAATGGCAAAGATCAGCTTTTTATCCACCCCGGCCGCCTTGTCCATGCTTGCCGTGGCACGGGTGGAACCATTTTCTTTCGCAATCTTCGCCACATCCTCATCTGACATAAAGCAGTAAACCTCACCGCCATACCTTGCAAGGGCGCGTTTATTGATTCCTGCTTTTGCCATCTGGGTATCGGTTACAATACAGGCGCCATCTTTAATTGCCTGAATCGCTTTTTCCACTGCGTTTTCGGAAAAACAAAGATTTTTCGCATAATCGAAATCAGCGCTTGTGTGAATACATCTCTTTACCACCAGCTCTGTTCCCGGGAGCAGAGGGGTATCACCAAGCTCCTCTGTGATAATCTCAAAGCTTCTTTTCTCTATGTCCATTGGTTTTACATTTTCCAGTTCTACCTTCATATTTATACCCCCTCTTCCAGGATTTCATATATTTTCTTCATATCCAGATGTTTCCGGAGCTCTGCTGCCAGAATATCATACTGGGTTTCCTTAAATGCCTGAAAATCCATTCCAGTCATTCCGGATACGTCCAGCCCTTTCTTTTCTCCAATGATTTGTACAATTGCCTCAGCTACTGCCTCTTTATCGAAAACACCATGGACATAAGTTCCGCACACATTGTCAAGATAAGCACCATCCGCCTTTCTCTCTCCGGTTACGCTATCCTGAATATTTGTAGATGGCTTTGCATCTCCCTTCAGGGCAGTCTCACCCATATGGATCTCATATCCTTCCAGAGCAGTATCACTAAGCTTTGCAAACGCACCAGTCAGCTGGCTAAAGGAGCCTTCCACTCTGGTTCTGGTCTTTTTCCTGGCAAAAACGGTATCCATTGGAAGAAGGCCCATACCTTTGATCGTTCCGCCAGCTTCCACTCCATGAGGATCGCTTAAAGTTTCGCCCATCATCTGATAGCCGCCGCAGATTCCAAAGATCAGCTTTCCTTTCGCAGCCTCCTTCAGGATCAACGCTTCCAGGCCATTTTCTCTCATCCACAGAAGATCTTCCATTGTATTTTTGGTTCCAGGCAGAATGATCATATCCGGATTGCCAAGCTCTGATGGATTTTTTACATAGCGAAGGGAAACTCCCTGAATACTCTCCAGCGGATTAAAATCTGTGAAATTAGAAATTCTGGGCACTCGGATCACCGCAATGTCAATCATGTCTACTGTCCGTTTTGTCTCAAAGCGTTCCGTCAGGCTGTCCTCATCCTCCACCTGAATATTCAGATAAGGAGCTACGCCTACAACCGGAATGCCGCTTCTCTCCTCCAGCATTTCCACCCCAGGATCCAGAATAGTTTTGTCTCCACGGAATTTATTGATGATCAGACCTTTTACCATCTCCTTTTCATCTTCTTCCAGAAGCATGACAGTTCCGATCAGCTGGGCAAAAACACCGCCACGGTCAATATCTCCCACCAGAAGAACCGGAGCCTTTGCCATTTTCGCCATACCCATATTTACGATATCATCACTTTTCAGATTGATTTCCGCCGGACTTCCGGCTCCCTCTATAACAATAATATCATTTTCTGCTGCAAGAGCATTGTAAGCCTTCATAATATCCGGCACCAGTTTTTTCTTATATTTGAAATAATCTCTGGCGCTCATGTTTCCCAGAACCTCACCGTTTACGATCACCTGGGAGCCTACATCGTTTGTAGGCTTTAAAAGAACAGGATTCATCAGAACAGAAGGAGCAATTCCGGCTGCTTCTGCCTGCATCACCTGGGCACGTCCCATTTCCAGACCTTCTTTTGTGATAAAAGAATTCAACGCCATATTCTGGGACTTAAAAGGTGCCACACGGTACCCGTCCTGTTTAAAAATTCTGCAAAGGCCTGCTGCCAGAAGGCTTTTTCCGGCATTGGACATTGTCCCCTGCACCATGATTGCTTTTGCCAAAATGTGTTCCTCCTTTTATAAAATCACATTTTCAACTTTGGTTCTATCTATTTCTTTCTATTTCTTTCAATGCCCTGACAAGCTGCTGATTTTCTTCATGTTCCTTCACCGCAACCCTGTAATATCCTTTGGAAAGTCCGGTATAATTGCTGCAATCGCGTATCAGGATCTTCTTCTGCTCCAGCTTCTCATACAAATCCAGCGGACCAGTAAAAAACACATAATTTGCCTGAGATGGGTAAACCGGATAACCAAGAGCAGTCAATTGCTCTTTCAGGTAAGCCAGCTCTTCAAATGTCACCTGTCTGCCCTTTTCTACATATTCCGTTTCCTGTAATGCAGCCAGACCTGCTGCCTGTGCCATGGAAGAGACATTCCAGGGCTGACATACACCTTCTATTTTTTCCAGAAGTCCTTTATTTCCGCAAAGACCATAGCCAAGTCTCACACCTGCCATAGCATAGCGCTTTGTAAAAGCTTTCAGAAGAAACAGATTGTCATAGGTTTCCAGATATTCTTTTAGCGTATATTTTTCTGGTGATGGAACGAAATCCAGGAAACATTCATCCACCGCCATAAGAATATTAAGCTCCTGACAACGCTTCAGAATTTTTTCCAGCAATGGTTTTTCCACCAGAAGCCCGGTTGGATTATTGGGATTACACAGGAAAATAATGTCAATCTCTTCTGTCAATGCCTGTAAGAAGTTTTCCTCCAGCACAAACCTCTTTTTCCCATCCAGGAGAAAAAACTCTACCTGGCAATCTACACTATATAATGCCTGCTGGTATTCTGCAAAAGTCGGAGCCGGCACCAGAGCCCGTCTTGGATTCACCGCCCGGCAAAGGGAAAAGATCACCTCTGCAGCGCCGTTTCCGCAGATCACCTGATCCGGCTTCGTATTCTCATATTCTGCAATGGCTTTTTTTAAGGGAGTGCAGCCTACCTGGGGGTAGTCATTTATATGCTCCAGACTTTCAATGATCGCTTTTTTGATTCCCTCCGGGGTGCCAAGAGGATTGCAGTTTGCTGAAAAGTCAATGCACCCCTGATGATGATACACATCACCGCCATGTATGTGTTTTTCCATTGTTGTCTCCATTCAAGTAATTGCACGCTCTAGATGTGCATCACAATTTTAAAACATACTTTAATCTTTTATTTGTTGCTGTTTTTTCAGCAAAATCTGCTATAACACAGTCTTCAGAAGAACACTCAGACCGAAGAATAAAATTGCTCCCACAATACAGGTTGCATAAAGCAGTTTATTCGCTTTTGGAATATCCTCGATTTTAACCGGGCGGATCGGATCCCCGATCGTCGGTTTTTCATATAGCTTACCAAAATAATAAGCATTTCCTGCCAGCTGAACATCCAGTGCTCCTGCCATAGCCGCTTCTGTCTGGGCAGAATTGGGGCTTGCATGATTGCGGCGGTCTCTTCTGTATATTTTCACTGCATTTTTGGTATCCATTCCAACAAATACTGTGGACAATGCCATCAGCCAGCCGGAAATTCTGGCTGGAATATAATTCGCCACATCGTCAAGTCTGGCTGCACATCTTCCAAAATACAGATATTTATCGTTTTTATATCCAAGCATAGAATCCATAGTGTTGATGCCCTTGTACAAAAACATCAGAGGAATTCCACCGATTGCCATATAAAGCATAGGGGCAATAATTCCGTCAGAGGAATTTTCCGCAACCGTTTCCACAGCAGCCTTCGTCACTCCGATTTCTGAAAGTGCCTGTGTATCACGTCCCACAATCATGGAAACGGCATAACGCGCTTCCTCAATGGTTCCGTTTTTCAGGCGGTCATATACTTTCATACTTTCCACTTTCAATGATTTTGTTGCAAGCAGCTGTCCGCACCAGAAAGTCTCCAGTGCAAAGCCCAGCCAGAAATTCCATTTATAAAACAGATGGATTACAACGTAAGGAATAAAAAAGGTAATAAAACAGACAAGGACAACTTCCAGAATGCCTCCTGCCCGCTCACCCTTATCTGTTTTCGGAAACACCTTTCGTATTCCTTTTTCCAGTATGCTGATCAGATTTCCTATAAGACATACCGGATGATATAGCCATCTTGGATCTCCCATAAGCAGGTCAAGAATAAAACCTGCCGGAAGAGTTAATAATCGTATCATTTTTGTAACTCCTTATACTCCAGACACTTTTTTAAAAATGCCTGTGGGATTTTCGGATTTGCGTAATAATATAAATGAGGAAAGCCAGCTAACAAATGATCAGAACCTTGCATGCAGTCCCACCCGCGTTTGCTTTCCGGTTTGGAAGCATGAAATGCAGTTCCACAATTATCCGAATCAAAATAATGAAATTCATGGGCCGGACTTACTCCAAGATCTGACTCCCCAAGAATTACAGTTTCCTGTTTTCCATGGGAAATCCCCTGATTCTGCTTCAAAGTAATATAGCCAAACCGGGTCAGTCTGGGTGTGCGCCATACCTTACCCGGAATAATGCCTGCCATTTCATAGAATTTCCCATCCATTCCCTCCATGCTTTCGTGGAGATACATGAACCCACCGCATTCTGCAAGACAGGGCATTCCATCCTTTATGGCTGCCGCAATTTCCTGCCGCATAGAAAGATTCTCCTCCAATGCTTTTCCATTTAATTCCGGATATCCACCATAGAGAAGAAGTCCGTCCAGATTATCTGGTAAATGTCCGTCATGTACAGGCGAAAAAGCCACCAACTCGGCACCCATGGAACGAAGAAGATCCAGATTATCCTCATAAAAGAAGCAGAATGCCTCATCTTTCGCAAGACCGATCCGAAGCTTCTTTGGGCTTTTCCAGGTATACACCTGACTCATTTCAGTCAATGCATCCACTTCTCTTTTCACCTTTTCAGCTATTGCACTGGTTCCAGCTGGCTGACATAGGGATCTCTCATCTGTCTTTTCCAACAATGGATATTCCAACACTGGTGCCTCATTGGCCAGTTTTAATATCTCTTCTATTTCCAGACTGTTCTCCAGCACTTCTGCCAGCTTTAAAAGCCTTCCCTTTAATTCCGGAATTTCTTCCGGAAGAACCAAGCCCAGATGTCTGCTTTCTATCACACAGTCCTCTACCTTTGGCACATAGCCCAGCACCTTAATACCAAGCTCTTCTTCTATCAGCTTTTTCATTCGGGGATAAAGCATGGGCGACATCTGGTTAAAAATCACGCCCTTTATATGGCTGTCCCTTTTATACTCCATAAATCCTTTTATGTAAGCAGCAAGTGAAACACTCATTCCTTTGCTGTTCACGATCAGAATTACAGGTGTGTCCGTTACCCTGGCCAGATCATAGGCACTTGCTCTGGTGGTAATTCCTGCCACTCCATCGTAAAATCCCATGACCCCTTCCATCACTGCTATTTCACAATCAGCACTGTTTTTTGCAAGAAGGTATCTGGTAATCTCCTCTCCTGTAAAAAAAGTGTCCAGATTTCGGGATTTTGTACCAATTACCTGGGTATGGAACATGGGATCAATATAATCCGGTCCGCATTTAAAGGAGACTGTCTTTATTCCTCTGTTTACCAGTACCTGCAGCAGACCACAGGTGAGAAGTGTTTTCCCGTTTCCGCTGGCTCCTGCTGCAAGCAAGATCCTGGGTATTCTTTTTTTCATGATAGTCCTCCTCTTCTTTCCGCGCCAACAGCCTTTTTCTGCACTCTTAAGAAAACCACACCTGTCATATCTGCGCCCGGGGGCTCTGGCAGGTAATAATATAAATAGGATTTTCTCCCATCATTAGATGGTATCTTCCAATCTCTTTTGATCTGGAGGCTGTAAGCTGCACTGCTTCCTGATCTGCGAAATCGTATTCTTTCAATATCTCCAGTGCCTCACTGATAGTCTCCAGCGTAATGCAGTTGATCACGATCCGCACATCCCGGTTCTTTTCTAAAAGCAGGGCAACGATTTCTTTCAGATTTCCTGATGAACCGCCGATAAACGCATGAGTTGGAACCGGCAGTTCTTTTAGTGCTTCCGGTGCCTCGCCCTTTATAATTTCCAGATTATCCGCTGCAAACCGCTGTTTGTTTTCGTAAAGAAGAGCCACCGCGTCATCCTTTTTCTCAACAGCAAAAACCTGTCCCTGATCTGCGCGAAGAGCCATTTCCACAGAAACAGAACCTGTTCCGGCACCTACATCATAACAGATGGAATCTTCCTGAAGACGAAGCTTGGAAAGGGAAACACATCTCACCTCTTCTTTTGTCATAGGTGCTTTTCCACGGATAAATTTCTCATCTGGAATTCCATGAGTGGAAAATGCCGGTCTGGCTTTTTCATTGTAAGCACAGACAACGCTCAATGCCTGACCCTCATAGGAAGTCAGTTCACTGGCGTTCGCCTGGAATATTTTTTCATCTGGATAGGAAAGATTTTCTCCAACATAGAGAACCACATCTCCCATCTCATATTCCACCAGCTTCTGTGCAAGTTCCGCAACTGCACTTCCTGTTCCCAGAATGGAAAAAACCTTCTGATTCTGCTTGATCATGGAAACCAAATTGCAATTTTTGCCGTGGGCGCTGGTGATCTTCGCATCATCCCAGGATAAACCGATCTGGGACATAAAATAAACCACAGAAGAAATTCCGCAGATAATCTCAATGGAGACACAGCCATTCTCTTTTTCACTGTGCTCCTGCCCTTCAAAATCATCTGCTAAAACCCCCTCTGGTTTCCTTCCATTCAACACATCCAACAGCTTCTTCGCTCCGCTGTAGAATCCCACATCCCCGGACAAAGCTATCACAATATTCTCATATTCCGGATGGCTCTTAATATAAGCTCCAATCACATCGCTGCGGTATTCATACACCACCGGCTGTCCCGGCTCCCGGATGGAATCTGCCATACGCCTGGCCCCAATGATCAGATCAGCTCTTTGAACTGCCCTTTTTCCCTGAATTGTAAGGGTTTTCTCACTTCCCATCCCAATTCCCAGGAGTGTAACGTGAGGTTTCAGGGTGAGTCCAAAGTGTTCCGCGAGCATATGTTTACATTTTGCCACAGAAAGGCCCTCTTCCTGCAGCGGTCTTCCAATTATAACAGGAATCACATCGCACATAAGTGCAGCATCAATTTTCTCCTGGAAACCACCTGCTTTTCCTGTATCCTTTGTCACAAGATATTTGCAGTCATACTGACGAAGCATGGCTGCGTTTAATTCCATGGAAAAGGGTCCCTGCATACCGATCAGATGCTTGCCCTCAAAGCCGTAACCTTTGCAGGTTTCCATCACAGATGGCAAAGACAGAACACGGGCATAAATGCGTTCTCCTGCATCAGATAAAGCTGTAAATTTTCCAAGCTCCTTGCTGCCTGTGGTAAGCAGGATATTTCCTTTTGTACCTTCCAGAAATTCCACTGCTGCCTCTGTATTCTCCACATAAACAGCCTTATCCTGATAAGCACCGGCCTCTCTTAATACTCGCTGGTAAGAAAAACCTGTATTTTGGCAGGCAGCACGAATATTCTCCGTTACCTCGGCAGCATACGGATGGGTAGCATCCAGCACCAGTCCGGGGCTGAGTTCTTTCAGAAGATTTTCCATCTCCGCCCCATTCAGGCGGCCAGCGTGGATTTTCAGATATTCGCCCTCTTTTAATGATTTGCTGCCGTAATCGGTAGCGACACAGGCAAACACACTTACTTTATTTTTTGCCAAAAAGCTGCAGATTTCACAGCCTTCTGTGGTGCCTGCAAAAACAACAACATCAGACATTTTTATATCCTCTTGGTGTTACCATTTTTCCATCAATATTTCTGGTCTGTGAATTTCCGATAAATACAGTGGTAAACATATCTACCTGTGTTTCTTTCAATTCAGCCAGAGTCATAACCCTGGCAGTTTCACCCTCGCGGTTAATGTTCTGCACGGTACCGCATACTGTTTCCGGAGATTTGTGTTGAAGCATAAGTTCGCAGGCTTTTTTCAGATAATCGTGTCTCTTGTGACTGGACGGATTGTAAAGAACAATCACAAAATCAGCTTCCGAAGCCAGAAGAAGACGCTTCTCGATCTTTTCCCATGGTGTGAGCAGATCACTGAGACTGATCAGACAGAAATCGTGGATCAATGGAGCACCAAGAACTGCTGCTCCTCCGGTTGCTGCTGTAACACCTGCAACTACTTCCAGCTCCACCTCCGGATAGTTTGCGCCGATTTCATACATAAGACCAGCCATTCCGTAAACTCCCGCATCACCACTGCAGATCATGGAAACTGTCTGGTCTTTCATAGCCTCATCAAAAGCCATTACACAGCGGTCTACTTCCTTTCTCATAGGTGTAGTGAGAAAAGATTTTCCCGGAAAATGGTCTTTTACAAGATCAATATAAACAGTGTATCCAACGATCACATCACTTTTTTCAAGAGCTGTAGCTGCAGCTCCTGTCATTCCTTCATAAGAACCTGGTCCGATTCCTACCACATAGATTTTCTTTTCTTTACTCAAAACGTATCCTCCAATCTCCAAGGACAAGAGCCGTTGTCACGCCCTCTGCGCCCCGTTTTCTCTGTATAAAATGAACGCCAGTATAATTCTCTGCGGCTTTCACCGCGCTTCGCTCACACACATTATCCACACCTACTGTCTTACTCACAAAAGAGGATGATGTGAATTCACCCTGCACAGACAGAAGTTCCTCACTGGAAAATGTTTTGAAGGGAACTCCCAGCTTTTCTGAAAGAGCCTGAAGCCCGGGTTCTTCTTTTTTTACATCAATGCTTGCTAGAGCTGCAACTGCCTCCGGATAAATGTCATTTTCTTTCAGGCAGCTGAATGCTGCTTTTTCCACGGCTTCTGATTCTTTATTTTTCCGGCAGCCCATTCCAAGCGCAGCAGCTGGTGGAACTACATGCGTCGTTGAGGCAAAGGGATGACAGCTTTTATGTACGGTCACGGCAATCCCCACCTCTGGAAGTGGTGTGCCATCCACAGTTTCATACTGTATTTCAGAAAGTGATATGCCAGTTTTTTGACACCAGATCAGTCCCTCTGGCAGTTCTCCCTCCCAGGGAAATTCGCTGTAGAATCCCACCTTCTCACCTGCCAGCAGCGCGGCAGAAACCTCTTTCGCCTCTTTCATTCGAAAAATGTGACAGTTATTTTTCTTTGCAAACACATCCACAGCAAATTTTCCCTCAAGGTCTGTGGCAGTTGTGACTACAGGGATTGCCTGTAAAATGTCTGCAGCCAGACAGGCAAGTTCATTTGCCCCGCCAAGATGTCCAGACAGCAGGGATATCACAAATTTGCCCAATTCATCTACTACCAGCACAGCCGGGTCTTTCTTTTTGCTTTGTATAAAGGGAGCAATGCTGCGCACTGCGATTCCGGCTGCTCCAATGAAAATGATACTGTCTGCAGTTTCGAACTGTTCTCCCGTCCATTTCCCGCAGCTTCCCTTTATAGAATCTGGAATGTATTTGCTCTTTGTGAAAAAAGAAACTATATTTCCTTCTTTTTCCAGTCCCTTTTTTAGTTTCTCTCCTGTCTGCTGCCCTGTCAGGGTGTAGCATATCATGGAAATTTTCATCCGTTTTCCTTTCATCTGGAACAGGCTCTAACCTAAGCTGCCATATCAAATAACCTTATTCTTATTTCGTTGCTTCACGGAACTCTGTTGTAAATCCTGGATCGTATAACTTGGAACGGTCATAATGAGCGGCATTTACACAGTCTCCAATGATCATAAGTGCAGTCTTCGTAATATGATTCTCTTTCGCAGTCTGCGCCAGGGTTCCTACTGTGCACACAAATTTCTTCTCATCCTCCCAGGTTGCCTTATACACAATCGCAGCAGGAGTATCTGCCGTATAACCGCCTTCGATCAGTCTTCTGCTCAGTTCTTCCAGCATTCCTGTACTGAGAAAAACAACCATAGTTGCCTGATGGGCAGCAAAGGACTGAATGCTTTCCTTTGGCGGAACCGGAGTTCTTCCTTCCATACGGGTGATGATCACGCTCTGGGAAATATCTGGCAGCGTATATTCCAGATTTAAAGCACTTGCCGCACCGCAGAATGCACTGACACCAGGACAGTAATCATAAGCAATTCCCTTCTCATCCAGCACATCCATCTGCTCACGGATGGCACCATAAATACAGGGATCACCTGTGTGGAGTCTTACTGTTGTCTTGCCTGCTGCTTCTGCCTTTTCCATAACAGAAAGCACCTCTTCCAGTGTCATCTTTGCGCTGTTATAAATAGTACAAATATCCTTTGTGTACTCCAGAAGTTTTGGATTTACCAGAGATCCTGCATAAATAACTACGTCTGCTTCTTCCAGATATTTCTTTCCTCTTACGGTGATCAGATCCGGTGCTCCGGAACCTGCTCCTACGAAATGAATCATGGCTTTCTCTCCTTTTTCACTATAATTTTTATTATGCGGCAAAGTTTTATAATTCTTGCTTTAATAAATTTTTACTCTGCCTACATTGGTTTTCATTTACATTATCTTACTTTTCCTTCACAATGATCAACGAATAATAACCTGCATCATCTGGAATTTCTTCCACACTTCTATAAATTTTCTCATCTGGCATTCCGCAATTTTCGATCATCTCGGCTTTGTTACCAGATGCTTTGATCTGTGCTTTTACTTCCTGCATTTTTTTGCCGGTTTTCATCAGAACCTTCGTTCCTGGAAGCTTTAATGCTTCTTCTATCTGATAGGAGGCAGGGATTACATGAAGCTGCTGGGATTTTTCCACCAGTCCTTCATTAAATCTGGCACTGACTGCGCAAAAGGATGTAATGCCGCTGATGATTTCCGTTGCATATCCCAGCTGCTCCACCCTTTTATGAACATAAATGTATGTAGAATATACGGTTGGATCTCCCAGGGTAAGAAATACTACATTTTTTCCTTTCTCAAGCCATTCTGCAATTATTTTTGCTCCTTCATCATGAACACGTTTCAGTTCTTCTCTGTCTTTGATCATGGGCATTGGCAGGGAAATCATCTGTTTGCTGTCAATTTCCGGATACGCACCTTTCATGATCCTGTATGCTACAGATTCTTTTGGGTTTTCCCCTGGAAAAGCCAGTATATCTGCTTCCTTTGTAAGTCTTAAGGCCTTTAAAGTGATCAGCTCCGGATCCCCTGGGCCAACTCCTACGCCATATAATTTTCCTGTCATAGATCTCTCTTTCTGAAATAGTTTTTAAACATAACTACTCTGTTTTTATTTTTTGCTCTCATAAACTGAACATATCTTTATTCGTAAAAATGCCCTGCAACATACTGTCCATGCCTGCAATCTGCACACTCTATCATCCCGCTTACATTTGAAGTTTAAGCATTTCATCCTGCTTTTGAATTTCCTGAATCAGTTCACCGGCATCTCTTGTTTTTCCCAGATATCCATATACATTGTTAAAAACAACCGCACCAAGCTTAATTTGTTCATAAGAACGGTGATCCAGATAAAACTGGATTCTTTCCATAATTTCTTGCATTGCAGGCTCTAAAAGGCCTTTTTCGTGCAAAATATCAAGGGCATCATCTGTGGTATTGCAATTCAGGATATCTCTTGCAGTATCTCCATCCGCTCCCACTCTGAGGGCATTGGCTGCAAGCACTTCCATACGGGCATCTGCACTGTGGGAATGGGTGTTCATAATTCCTGCTGCTACCTTTACAAACTTGCCAATATGGGCCACAAACAGGATTCCTTTCACTCCCATATCCACAGCCATATCAATGGTTTCTCCCACATAATTGCTGCACTTAATATTTCGTTCGAAAGGTAAGGTCATGTGCTCACGCAGATAATCTGCCCCATAGTTTCCCGGAGTCACAAGAAGGTACTTCTCGCCTTGGGTAAAGTGCTGCTTCATTTCCACATGAATGCTTTCTACAAGAGCTTTTTCACTCATAGGCTCCACAATTCCGGAGGTTCCAAGAATGGAAATTCCCCCTGTGATTCCCAGCCTGGGATTAAAGGTCTTCTTGCCGATCTCTACACCTTCCGGAACAGAAATCACAACCTTCAGCCCTCCCTCATAGTCATGGGAAACTGCAGCTTCTTCTGCTTCTCGAAGGATCATGGCACGAGGAACAGAATTGATCGCAGCTTCTCCTACTTTCTGGGAGAGCCCGGGTCTTGTAACTCTGCCTACGCCCACTCCGCCATCTATGACGATTCCGGCAGTATCCGTCTTCCACACTGTAGCATACACAAGAATGCCATTTGTTGTGTCCGGATCATCTCCGGCATCTTTTTTCACTGCACAGGTAACCTGATTTTCACTGATCTGAATGTCATGCAGTTCCAGGTCAAGGAGGATTCCCTTGGGAGTCATAAGCGGTACAGATGTTAACTTTTCTTTTCCCAGAAGCATCAGGCAGGCGCCCTTGCAAGCTGCTGCCGCGCAGGAACCTGTAGTATAGCCAAAACGCATTTTCTTCTGTCCGCGAATCACATAATAATCTTCCAATCCTGTCTTATGTTCCATTTTTCTTGCCTCCAAAGCTATGAGGAACCCGCTATGCGGGTTTCCGGGATTGTGACGGCAATCTTCACGTCCGCCCCATCTGTTACGTAAATAAAAGAAGCCCTGTCCTGACAACAAAGCTTCTTTCCTATCAGTCTTATCCCGGTTGCCGCAGGAAATCCTGTTTCTGAAAAAGCAACCAGTATCTGACTGTACAGTAACGGACTTGTGCAGGAATTACACCTGGCTTCCTGATCATGCTTTTCCCTGTTTTTATCCGTTACATTATATAATTTTGCCATTTAAAAGTCAATAAAAGGGGATCGCTTTCCTTATCTTTTGCAGTTACCTTTTGCAGTTACCTTTTACACAACTTTATGTTCCATCCATTTTCCACTCTTAAACCGCAGACCAAACACGATCGCACGTACCGTCCAGTCTGTGAACATTCCGATCCAGACAGCCATCGGTCCCATGCCACATACCCGGATCAGATAAACGCACAGGCAAAAGCGGAAGGTCCACATAGTAATGCAGGAAGTAATCATGGAAAACTTCACATCTCCTGCCGCACGCATGCCGTAAGCCGGAATAAACGCAAACATCCATACGATTGGTTTCACAATGGTGATCCAGAACATCATATCAAGACACATTTCAGCGCTTTTAGCTTCCATTCCACCAATCATGGTAATCGGCCGTGCAAGGACATATACCACTGCACAGCAGGCGATGAGAAAGACTTCGGAAAAGATCATCAGTTTCTTCATATAATAAACTGCCTCGTCTTTTTTTCCGGCTCCAAGGCTCTGTCCCACTACTGTCATAAGTCCGATTCCAACACCAATTACAGCTGTTCCATTTAACATCTCCAGCATATTGGTCATAGCCTGGGCTGCAATTGCAGTGGTTCCAAGCGTAGAGACTGTAGACTGGATTGCCAGCTTTCCAAGCTGGAACATGCTGTTCTCTATACCAGAAGGAATACCAAGAGCAAGAATCCTGCCAATCATTTTTCCATCCGGACGGATTTTCAGATAATCACGTACCACAATTGGCTGCCTGTCTTTTCTAAGCTGATAAAGCACTACCACTGCACAAAAAATTCTGGATACCAGTGTAGAAATGGCGGCTCCGGCAACTCCCATATGAAATACCCAGATCAGGATTCCATTTCCCACAATATTCATCACATTGGAAATAATGGAGATTACCATCGGTCCTCTGGTGTTTTCCTGTGCACGGAAAATGGATGCTCCGGCATCATAAAGCGCAATAAAAGGATAGGACAGCACAGTATAAAAGAAATATACCATGGAATTCTTCATAACATCCGCGTCTACTTTTCCGAAAATAAAGCTAAGAAGCGGTGCACGGAAAGCAAGTCCAAGCACAACGATGAAAACAGAAATAGCCGTTATAATAAAAAGTGCCTGCCTGGCTGATTTGTTTGCCATCTCGTGATTCTTCTGGCCAAGATACTGGGTACAGATAATGGTACCTCCTGCTGCCAGTGCAGAAAAGGCCTGAATGATCAATACATTGATGGAGTCCACAAGAGAAACGGCGGAAATGGCCGCAGAACCTACATTGCTGACCATCATAGTATCTACCGTACCCATCAAGGCATTTAATAGCTGTTCCATAATAATAGGAACAAGAAGCGCCCGGAGCATTTTGTTTGTAAAAAGATGTTGCTGTTGTTTCATATGTTTTCTCTTTTTCCTTAAATATATAAATAGTTCCTGTCGCATGGATGTATATCTCATAAAACTGCTTCAGATACTTCCATGCAAATATTTTCTGTGCTATTATACACCTTGAGCGAAAAAAATACAGTATTTAATTACGCACAATCCTTATGTTTCAACATAATTTTAATACAATTTCAGGAGGAACACCTTGGACAGAATTCTTACATACACGATACAGCCAGAGCAGGAAGGAATGCAGCTTCTTGATTTTCTCAGGAACAAGGGCTTTTCCCGGGGAATTTTATCTTCCATGAAGGCAGATAAAAATGCGATTCAGCTAAATGGTGAGCGGGGATTTGGGAAATCAGTTCTTCAGGTCGGAGATTCTCTTCACATACATATTCCGGAAGCGGACAACACTGAGAATATCCTGCCTGTGAGAATGGACCTTTCTATTCTATATGAAGATGAAGATATTTTAGTCATAAATAAGGCGGCAGACATGCCTGTGCACCCTTCCATTGGAAATTATGATAATACACTGGCGAATGGAGTTGCCTGGTATTTTAAAGAAAAAGGACAGCATTTCGTCTACCGCTGCATCAACCGTCTGGACAGAGACACCACAGGAGCCCTGATCCTGGCGAAAAATCCTTATAGTGCAGCAGTTCTCTCTGCCCAGATGAAACAGCGTCAGATCCGGCGTACCTATCTGGCAATTGTACAGGGAATCGCACCAGAGCAAGGAACTATTGATGCGCCTATCGGGCGCGCAGCAGATTCCACCATCGAAAGACAGGTGGATTTCGCAAATGGGGAAAGTGCGGTCACACATTATGAGCGATTAGACACCTATCATTCCTACTCTCTCATCGAGCTCCATCTGGAAACCGGACGCACTCATCAGATCCGTGTGCATATGAAGTACATTGGACATCCGCTGCCAGGAGACTTTCTCTACAATCCAGATTACAGAATTATAAAAAGACAGCCCCTGCACTCCTTTCAGCTGGAATTTGCTCACCCTGTTACAGGAGAAAACATGTGTATGACTGCCCCTGTCCCAGAAGATTTTGCAGATGCCTTTCATCGTTCCTAACGGCAACCGAATTCGGGCAAAACAGGTCAGAACCTCATAACCGTGAAGTTCTGACCTGTCTCATTTTTCATTCTCAGAAAGCTTATAATTCTTTTCTGTTCTTCTCATATATAATGAGCAAACCTTTTAACAAAAGATCCTCATCCAGCAAAATCTTCCGCTTGCAATGTGGGATAATCTTACGGGCAAGACCACCAGTTGCAACAACTGTAATTTTCTGACCAAGCTCTTCTTCAATTCTGTCAACAATTCCGTCAAGGGCTGCTGCATTGCTGTAAATCACACCGCTTTTCATGCATTCAATGGTATTTTTTCCAATGATGCGCTTCGGTGCTTCAATACTGATTCCGCTAAGCTGAGAAGCACGGGCAGTAAGGGCATCCAGGGACACTCCCATTCCGGGAAAAATCATGCCTCCCACATAATGCTTCTTCTCATCTACTACGCTTACCGTACTTGCAGTTCCCATATCAATAATTGCCAGTGGAAGAGAATATTCATGAATTCCTGCAACTGCATTTGCTACAAGATCTGCTCCAAGCTGTCCGGGATTATCCATCAGGATATTCAGTCCTGTTTTTACACCTGGTCCCAATACCATAGGTTCTTTTTTCAGAACCTTTTCAGCTGCAAGCTTCACGGCATTGGTAATCTGCGGTACTACAGAGGAAATAATGCAGCCTTCAATATCAATCCGCTTAATATGATATAAATCCAAAACTGTCTTCAGGTCAACTGCGTATTCCAGTTCTGTTTTTGTACGGACAGTGGAAAGTCTCTCAATGAAATAGGTTTGCTTTGAATCAATGCAGCCAACCACAATATTTGTGTTTCCAATATCAATTGCTAAAATCATTTTTTCCTCCATGATTTCTCTATCATCAGCCAGACTGCTTTCAGCCGCAATCAGCGGCCATTTTTGCAAACAGTCTGTCTGTTTTCAATTTTCTTAAACTTCTGCTGTTTTTACCACTTTCTCAGATTTCTTCTCTGTTTCCGGAAGAAGCCTTGCCTTGTAAAGGGCTGCACCTACAGCGCCTGTGATAACGGTAGCGGAAAGCATTTCACATACTGCGTTGATTCCTACAAATGTACAGATGAACAGAATCACGTTTTTTCCACCCATAAGTCCCTGTACATACTCGGTATTTCCAAAAAGGCAAACCAATAACCCCATAAAAAACAGAGTATTTAAAAATGCGGAAAGAAATCCTGTTACAGCACAGGAAAGATAAATATTTTTTGATTTCCTGCG
Source organism: Ruminococcus sp. D54t1_190329_F1 (assembly GCF_015551645.1). Classification (NCBI taxonomy): domain Bacteria; kingdom Bacillati; phylum Bacillota; class Clostridia; order Eubacteriales; family Oscillospiraceae; genus Ruminococcus; species Ruminococcus sp. D54t1_190329_F1. The sequence goes on along the minus strand of NZ_JADNDC010000015.1, from coordinate 5,266 downwards.
GACTCCCCGGAAAATATATCCAAGAAGAAGTCCGTCAACCAGTCTTGGAATAAATCTCTGAACAAACGCCAGGAATGGATTGATTCCGAATAAGGTAACACCCATAAGGCTGGTACCTCCAATGCCGATACACTGACCAAAGCTGGTAAGTCCGAATACGGCTCCCGCGATGGCTCCGCCTACAGGTCCCATTGTAATTGCGCTGACGGCAACCGGAATAATATTAAAGGTGATTGCAAGAGGCCCGATATTCAGGTATCCAAGAGGTGTGTAAGCCATAAGAAGCAGAATTGCGATCATAAGGCCCAGTAAGGTGATTTGAGATGTTGTAAATTTTTTGTTCATATTGTCCTCCTTGTTATCGTTCCCTATATTAGAGCCTGTTCAGACCCAGGGATACAATACGGTATGGAACAGCGGGCATGTTTTTTTGGTATTTACCCGCCACTCTGAAAAATGTGTTATCCTCTGTCCAGATTTACAAAATACAATCTGCGAATATAACACCAGTGCCACTGCCTGCGGCTTCGCAAAAGATTTATAAATGCTATCAAAATGACAGCCTGTAAATAACTATCTGCGAACTCTCTCAAGCAGTATTTTATCCAGGATCTTACCGGCTGCATCCTCCTTGCTCATTAGCGGGAGTGATACTTCCTCATCCTGTGTAATCAGAGTCAGAACATTGGTGTCCCCCTGGAATCCGGCACCTGCCATTTTTACATTGTTGGCAGCTACCATATCCAGATTTTTCCTGGTAAGTTTGACTCTGGAATTACCGATCATATTCTCTGTTTCCATGGAAAAGCCACAGAGAAACTGTCCATCCGGTTTGTGCTCTCCAAGATATTTCAGAATGTCATCTGTTCTCTCAAGGGCAATGGACATGTCATCGTCTTTCTTTTTGATTTTCTCATCGCTCACACTGGCCGGACGATAGTCTGCCACTGCTGCTGCTTTAATGATAATATCCTGTTCCTGACTGACAGAGGTTACAGCTTCATACATATCTCTGGCTGTTACCACCGGAACCACTCTTACAAATGGCGGCGGTGTAAGTGCAGTACGTCCACTCACCAGTGTGACATCTGCTCCGCGCAGCATAGCCATTTTTGCAATGGCATAGCCCATCTTGCCGGAAGAATGGTTGGTAATATAACGGACAGGATCAATTGCTTCCTGGGTAGGACCGGCGGTAACCAGCACCTTCAGCCCTTTCATATCCTTCTCACAGGCACACTCTCTCAAAATATAGTTTAAAAGAGTCTCCGGCTCCGGCATTTTTCCTGCTCCGGTATCGCCACATGCAAGATAGCCCACAGCAGGATCGATCACTTCGTATCCATAATGCTCCAGGATTTTTAGATTATCCTGAACAATGGGGTTCTCAAACATATTGGTGTTCATCGCCGGAGAAATAAATTTCTTGCATCTGCATGCCATAATGGTGGTTGTAAGCATGTCGTCTGCAATTCCATGAGCCAGCTTGCCTATCACATTGGCACTTGCCGGTGCGATCATCACAACGTCAGCCTTTTTCGCAATGGACACATGCTCTACCTGGAACTGAAAATTCCGGTCAAAGGTATCCACAAGGCATTTATTCCCGGTAAGTGTCTCAAAAGTAATGGGATTAATAAAATTAGTGGCATTTCTGGTCATTAGCACATGAACGTCTGCCTGCTGTTTCTTCAGCATACTTGCAAGATATGCGATCTTATATGCTGCAATACTTCCAGTAACTCCCAGAAGAACTGTCTTTCCCTCTAACATTATCTTCCCTCATCTCTCTTTGAAATCTTTTGGACAAAATTCATCTGTTATTTTATACCTTTTGTCCGTACCGCTTATTATAATGCAAAGAGACGTATGAATGCAATGTATTTTTTATATGTTCAGCTTTTCATACATAATTTACCTTTATATGCATCTTTTCTTTGTTTTATTATCTGTTATAATAGCCTTGGACTTTTAACAGCCATTCCAGAGCATGTAAAAAAATCCTTCCCGTAACGTGCACACCCCACTTTGCGGGAAATTTTGCCATCTGTTTTCGTCTTTGATAATAAGGATACTACAAAAGAAAGGAACCATTATGAACTACCAGATCACACAGTGGTGCGCCCACTTTATCTCAGAGCATGTAAAAGAGGGAGAGCTTTGCATTGATGCCACCATGGGTAACGGAAATGACACTCTGCTTCTTTCCCGTCTTTGTGGGGAAAAAGGGCATGTACTCGCTTTCGATATTCAGGAAATGGCACTTGCCAATACAAGAGAGCGGCTTGAAAAAGAAAATGCCCCTCACAATTATGAACTGTTTCTGGATTCCCACGTAAATATGGGAAAATACGCAGAGCCTGTGAGTGTAAGCTGCATTGTATTCAATTTCGGCTATCTGCCGAAGGGCGATCATACTCTTGCCACAAGGGCAGAATCCAGTATTCAGGCACTTACCGTATCCCTGTCCCTTTTGAAAAAGGGCGGGATCCTGATGCTGTGTATCTACAGCGGCGGAGATTCCGGGTTTGAGGAACGGGATGCACTGCTGAAATGGCTGAAGGTGCTGGATTCCAGGAAATTTCTGGTTATTAAAACAGAATATTACAACCGGCCTAATCATCCGCCTATGCCCGTACTTGTAGTCAAACTGGAATTTATATAATTATCTCTCTAACTTTCCCCATTTTATAGGCTTTCCCGCCTGTCCATTAGTGAAATGATATGTAGTTTCCCTTATTTTTACCCTTATGAGATAATCACAAGGGAAATAAGGGAATTTTTTTAATCATTGCCTACCACTTTATCAAGAAGCCTAACTGATTTTCGTTTAGCATCTCTTGTGGAGTGAGCATAGACATTCATTGTGGTACTTACATCTGAGTGTCCTAACAGTTCCTGCACATCTTTTGGGGCAGCTCCATTTGCTAAAAGGTTGCTTGTATAGGTGTGACGTAACTGGTGGAAATGAAAGCCTTCAAATCCCTCTAATGTTTTTGCCACCTTTCTGCAAACAGTCCCCAAAGTAGTTGGAAGTTCCAGACAACCATCCGGTCTTAAACAGACGAAAGAAATTTCTTTATAATCTGCCGGGACTTCCTCTGTTCTGTCTAAGCAATAATATTCGTAGTACACTCTGTTTTTCTCTTTGACCGCTTTGTAGTAGTTCGTGTGATAAAGTTCTCCGTACTGCATTCGATTTTTTAACTGCTCTTTCCGGGCATTACGGAAAATCTCTACCAGCGTATCTCCAAAATCAACAATCCTCACTTTTTTCCGCTTGGTTGGTCCGATGATATATTTGCGCTTTGAGCCATCGTATCGGATGCTACGTCTTATGGTAAGGCATTGTTCTTCCAGATTTACGTCCTGCCACGCCAAACCGCAGGCTTCTCCAATACGAAGCCCGGCATAATAGGCTATCTGGATTGGAAGTATTGCGGCTGGGTTCTTTTTTTTCAGATAAGCAAGCAATCTTTCATAATCTTCTCGTGAAATTGGTTGGATATTTCCGTCCATGTCCTCGTCTGAAAACAAATCAACTTCATCCGTCTGATACCGCAGTTTAATATACTGCATGGGATTAAACGTAATATACTGTTTTGGAAATACTGCAAAGCGGAAGGACTGCTGCATGACTGCGGAAAAAGAATGGATGTAATCTTTGCTGTAACCCTTTCTCTCTTTTCCGTCGGGATGAACTCCCCCGAAGGAAAGCAAATCAAAAAAGGATTGCAAATGCTCAGAGGTTACATTTTTTAATTTCCGTTCTGCCAGCGGATGTTTCTTAATATTTCGGATTGTTCCGAGGTAATTCTCCACAGTACCATTGCTGAGCGTACCTGTTTTTAATTCCTCCTCTGCCCACACATCCAAAAGTTGTCCGACTGTGAGATTTTCCGCTTTGGCAACAAATTTCTTTTTCTCATAATCATCCATTGCCTGACGGAGCAGTTTTTCAGTTTCACTTTTGCTTTCTGTTCCAACGCATTCTTTCTGAACAAGATTGCCGCTTGCGTCCTCTACATAGAAGCGGTAGTACCATTTCTTTCCTTTTTTTCTTACAGATCCTTTTGCCATAATCGTATGTCTCCTTTCGATATTAGACAATCGGAACTGATGAAATGCTTCGTGCGTGTAAGTATATCATAACTCCGGCTGTCTTACTATACCGATTCGGAATCTTCGTATAAGACTTCTGATAAAAGATTTGCAAGCCTTTGCTCTGCTGTTTTGGGTTTCTTGGAATAGAGCCTTACGATGTCTGCCATCTCATTAAAAGCATTGATGGTGTGAGTGATTTCCCTTAAGAACATAATCTCATTATATTCATCATTCGATTCAAACCCTATTGTTTTGGCAATATCCGTCTGACCATCATTCCCCTTAAAGTTTTTGCAGGCGAACTGAAAGGAATCCAAAAACAGACCATATTGTTTTAACATCAGCAGTAATAAATCTTTTGAAAAAGCATCTTCTTCTTTGGTAAGGGCAAGTGGTAACTGTTCCAGAATATCTCCCATCGCATCACGAATCTGTAATTCTCTCTTATCCGTAATATCGGTTTCATATTCATCTGTTTCCCCTTTGAGCCATTCCACAGATACATGGAGTGCTTCCGAAAGACCTTCCAACACCATTTTTTTCGTATTGTCAATCGAACCATTCTCATAACGCAGGATTGTAGAAGCGGTAACACCCATCTTTTCTGCGACATAAGGCTGTGTCAGATTCAATTCCAGACGGCGCTGTTTTACTCTGCTCCCTATCAGCTTGCGTAATTCTTTATCTTTCATGCTGACTGCCTCCTTTTTCGGTATGTATGAATTATAGCATTGTTTTTCTGAAATTGCAATATGCAATATAAAGTTTATTTTTGACATTTCGTAACGCTTGACAAAAAGATGTGAAAAGGATATACTTACATCACAAGAATTGCATAATGCAATTTGTAAGGAGGTGATTATATGACGCAAAGAAAAATTGCATTATCCATCGAAGAAGCTGCTGACTATACGGGAATCGGCAGAAACACCTTAAGACAGCTTGTAGAATGGAAGAAACTTCCAGTATTAAAGGTTGGTCGCAAAGTCCTGATTAAAACCGATATTCTGGAAATGTTTATGGAAGCTAATGAAGGTCGTGATTTGAGGGATAGAGGAAATGTAAAAGCTGTAACAAGAACTGTGGTAGAGTAGGCGGATGAAATTTTCATCCGCCCCTCATCAAACCGTGCATGAGGTTCTCCCTCACACGGCTTTCCGAC